>CALCGO010000091.1 GCA_937901055.1 uncultured Rhodobacterales bacterium | reverse complement strand
TCAACCCTTGTGTCTGTGCCACCAGTCCCATCGTCAATGGCACGGTTGAAAGCCAAAGCAGGCCCATTACGGCCGAGAACACCAGAACACTGACCTCTGTGACCGGCACCAGAACAAACAGCGAGATCACCACGGCGCGCGCAAAGTAGATGCCGCTAAGAACGGCTTTCTTTGACAAATGCTGGCCCGACCATCCCGCGAAGAACGACCCGGCGATGTTAAACAGGCCGATCAATGCCAGCGACCAGGCCCCGATAGATGCGGCAAGGCCAAGATCCATGACATAGGCGGGCAAATGGGTCTGGATGAACGCCACGTGAAACCCGCAAACGAAAAAGCCGAAGAACAGGCAAAGATAACTCCGGTCGGTGAAGGCAACCGACAAGGCGTGGCCGAAATCGCTCGCGCTTGACCCAGATGCGGTTGGCTTCGCCACGCGCGCGATGAAGATCAGGAAAGGCAGGATGAGTGCAAAACTGCATCCGATCACGATCAGAGCGGTTTGCCATCCGATTGTGCCAATCATCGTTGTTGCCGTGGGTGCCGCGACAAACATCCCAAGCGAGGCCGCTGCGGTCCCCAGACCCAAGATGAAACTTCTACGTTCCGCACTGACAATCTTGCCCAGGGCGCCGATCACGATTGGAAACGAGGCCGCCCCAGTGCCTGCCCCAACGAAAATGCCGGTCAGGACAAATGCCGTCGGATCGGTCGTCATCCCACGCAGGGCAAATCCGATACCTGCGCATATTGCGCCAAAGGCGAGAACCCGCGCCGTTCCAAACCTGTCTGCAACCGCCCCGGCAATGGGTTGGGCAAATCCCCAAGTGAGAAGTTGGACAGCGACGGAAAGAGAGAATACCTCTCGACCCCAGCCAAGGTCCTGAGACATGGGGGTCAGAAAAACGCCAAAGGTGGCGGCAAATCCAAATCCCAGAAAGGCCACCATACACCCAGCCAAAATGGCCGCCCGAAGGCCTGGTGTCTTTTCTTCATCCGTCTTCATTACTGCCCCCTATCGATGTTTGAAACTTTGCCCGATACGCTGTCGCTGAAGACCGGATCACTTCCCCTCGAACCGGGGCGTTTCCTTGGCCAGAAAAGCCGCGATCCCGGCAGGACCATCCGCTGTGCGCATCATGTCGGCGATAGAGCGCGTCTCGCGATCCAGCTGGGTTTCCAAGCCATCTGAAAATGCCGTGTCCAGAAGTCTTTTCACACCGCCAAAAGCCTTGGTCGGCCCGCTGGCGATGCATTGCGCCATTGCTCGGGCTTCGTCCATCACGGTCTCTGTCGGGACCACCTTGTTGACCAGGCCCCAGGCCTGAGCCTCGTCAGCTGTCAGGACGCGATTTGTCAGCATCAGCTCTTTTGCTCGCAGCAACCCGACGTGTTTCGCAAGGTAGTAGGTCGACGATCCGTCCGGTGTCAGCCCGGAGGACGTGTAGGCCGAGACAAACTTGGCCCTTTCGGACGCGATGACATAGTCACCGGATAGCACTAAGGAGAACCCACCACCGCCTGCGGTTCCGTTCACAGCCATGATGACAGGTGCGTCGATCCGGGCGAGCCGGATCAACCCTGCATGCAGCACCGTTGCCATTCGGGTCAGATGCGCGTGTTTGTCGGGTGCGGCATCCATTTCAGCTAAATCACCGCCACCGCAAAACATCTTACCATTGGAGGTAACGATCACGGCGCGCACGTCGGGCGCACCGCAACGCACGCCAATGTCAAACAACTCTTCGGCCATGCGCGCGTTCAGTGCGTTGGCCGGGCTGTCTTCGCGGTCCAAGGTGATTGTCGCGATGCCGCCCGTGATCTCAAGACGTAATGTTTCATAGTCCATATGTTTGACCTTTGGCAGATTTCAGGGCGCACGCCTTTCGGCCTGTCGTTCCAATTCAAAAGTGTGCGAAAGCTGAGCTTCGGCGTCGTGGGCCTCTATGCGCTCGCCGCAATCTGGGCAGGTCATGTGGGGCCTGACAACCTTGCCGCAAGCCTTGTGCGTGATCTGCACAGGGGTGTCATCCGTGCCCAACCAGCGATCGCCCCATTGCTTTAACGCGATGATCACCGCCCACAGGTCGCGCCCCTTTTCCGTCAGGCGGTAATCGTGCCGTGGCGGGCGTTCTGAATATGGCGCGCGGCGGATCACCCCTTCCGCTTCCAGCTTCTTTAGACGTTGCGCCAAAAGGTGAGACGACATGCCTGTGAGGCGCAGGAAATCGTCAAAGCGTCGAGTCCCAAGGAACATTTCCCGCACAATCAGAAGCGTCCATTCATCGCCGACTTGCGCAACGGCGCGCGCGATGGTGCAGGTGTGCGACGGAAGGTCAGAGCGGCTCATCAATAGTCACTTCTTTTTTTTAATTGACTCACTTCTAAAGTTGAAGTCACCTGCTTGTCAACAAATTCCGTCGCATATTCGAGAGGCCTC
>CALCGO010000090.1 GCA_937901055.1 uncultured Rhodobacterales bacterium | reverse complement strand
GAGAGGCTACGAGACCACCCTGCCCGTCTCAAGCTCGTTTTGTCTGACAGTGCCGCACGAGGCGCTTGTTTCAACAAATGTCAGAAAGGCGCATCTATAATTACGTGCAACACTCACTCATGACTTGAGCCCAGAGTGTCGTACACATTGGCGGAATTTCTCGCTCAATCGCTTGCATCGCGTCCACGATCAAATCCTCTCGCCATCTTTGACCAGCGATTTGAACACCTATGGGCACAGGGCCATACGGCAATTGAGCAACATGGGTTGGAATGTTGCCGGCGGGTAGACCAAGGTAGCTCATAACAAACGACCAATGGGCCTGCCCCAAAACCTCGGTCACGCCTTCAACACCTTCGGTATCTCTGGCGGGTGCGAAGAAGGGTTGCAGCAGGAACGGCGACAAAACCAATGAATAGGTTTCCATAAACTCTGCCCATGCCCGTGCGTATCGGGACCGTTGCCCCAACATCGAAACAAGCTCTGTACCTTCAAAAGGCGGAAAGACTTTATGGTAATCATCGAATATTCCTTGCAGGATGTCTGATCCATGTTCTTGGATATCCGGTCCAAGCAAGGTTTTCACTTCACCCAACAATGACCTATACCCAATTTCACCAGTTTCACGTACCAAGGGCGGTTCGACTTCTTCGACCACGTATCCAGCATTGGTGAGTGCGGACGCCGCTCGGTCGATGGCGAGTGAGACGTCTTGATGCAGGCCAAAGCCAAAGTCATTTTTGCTGACAGCAACCTTGATGGGCGTCTCTGGCGCCGTCCCAGTCCATGGGAATGGGACATGAAGGGGATCACGTATGTCTGCTGCAATCAGCGTTGGCATCGACAGGTGCAGGTCATCAGCGGTTCGTGCGATGACCCCCTGCACCGACATGGATTGCGCCAATAGGCCCCTTTCGCGGGTTTGGCTTGGGTTCCAAGCGGGCACACGACCAAGCCCAGGTTTGACCGTCACAGCCCCGTTTGCAGAGGCCGGAAACCGAAGAGAGCCACCAATGTCGTTTCCATGCGCCAGTGCGCCGATGCCAGCCATCACAGAGGCACCTGCGCCGCCTGATGATCCGCCTGCCGAAACATGGCGGCCCCACGGATTGTGCGTGCGCCCGAATAGCGGATTGTCGGTGTCTGCTCGGAATGAAAATTCTGGTGTGTTGGTGCGCCCTATGATGACTGCACCGGCGGCCCTTAGGTTGGCCACAACGGGAGCATCATCTGGCGCGATTACATCTTTGAAGGCAGCGACGCCATTGCTTGTCGCATGGCCTTTCTGGTCGACATTGATCTTGATCGTGACCGGCACACCGTGCAGCGGCCCCTTGGGCGCGTCGCTGGCATCCAACGCTTTCGCTTCGGCACGGGCGGCGTCTACGCAGACCTCAACAACGGCATTCAAATCTGGGTTCACGGCATCCAGGCGATCCAAGGCAGCTTCCACAACTTCAGACGCGCTCAACGCACCTCTGTGTGTCGCGGTCGCAATCTCTGTCGCGCTCCATTGCCAAAGCGGACGAGGATCAGAAGACTTATCATTCTGTGTCATATTGCACCCTTGTTTGCGTTTTCTGGTCTTGTGCTGCGCGCATTAAATACAACGGCCGCCGTCCACCGCCATGCAGACGCCCGTGACCATGCTGGCCTCGTCCGAGCACAAGAAGCAAGCGGCATTGCCCATATCGCTTGGCTCGGAAAACCGGCCGATTGGAATTGTGGACAGGAACTTTGCGCGGATTTCCGGTGTGTCTTCACCCATAAAGACCTTGAGCAGAGGCGTTTCTCCAGCGACGGGATTGATCGCGTTCACTCGGATACCTTGCGGTGCCAATTCGACAGCCATCGCCTTGGTTGCCGTGTTCATCCAACCTTTAGATGCATTGTACCAATTCAGGCGCGGGCGTGGGCTGACCCCGGCTGTAGAGGCAACGTTCAAAATTGCGCCCTGGCCCTGCTTTTTCATCACGGGAACAATGTTCTGTGCTGTTAGGAAAACTGATTTGCAATTCACGGCAAAAACTTTGTCAAAGTCCTGCTCGGTCACTTCTTCCAATGGTGCCGGGTAATGCGTGATTCCTGCGTTGTTTACCAAGATGTCCAAACGGCCATAGGCGCCGAGCGTCACGTCCACCATCGCAGCCACCGAAGCGCCATCTGCGACGTCGACCTGTATCCCAAGGCCTTTGACCTCTGCCGCGATCTCATGTGCGCCATTAACGTTCAAATCCGCGACAACAACGCGTGCGCCTTCCTCTGCGAACTTGCGGACAATCCCGGCTCCGAACCCTGATGCGCCTCCGGTTACAACGGCTACTTTGTCTTGTAATCTCATGTTCTGTCCTAACCGTGATAAGTGGCAACTGTTTTGACCGTCGAGAAACTAAAGAGCGCCTCGAACCCTTTTTCGCGCCCATGCCCTGAATGGCCAGATCCACCGAAGGGGAGTTCAACGCCGCCACCCGCGCCGTAGTTGTTTACAAAGACCTGCCCCGCGCGCAGCTTTTTCGCCATACGCATCTGACGCGCGCCATCACGGCTCCAGCAAGAGGCGACAAGCCCGTAGTCGGTTCCGTTTGCGATTGCGATGGACTCGTTTTCGTCCTTGAACGGAATGATAACCTGAACCGGACCGAAGATTTCATCCTGCGCGAGGCTATGGTCGGGCGCGACATCCGCAAAAAGTGTGGGCGCCACATAAGCCCCTGTATCAGGCGCGCTGTCTGAAATCACGCCCTGTGCCGCGATAGTGAGATCGGCACCCTTCTCTAAGAAGCTATTAACGATAGCCTTTTGGCGATGGGACACCAAAGGCCCAACATGTTTGTCTTCTAACGCTGGCGCTGCAATTAGGGCTCCATAGGCCTCGGTCATTCTGGTTGTGACTTCGTCCAACAGGCTGTCTTGAACCAGTATCCGCGAAGATGCAGAGCACGTTTGCCCGGCGTTCTGGATACCTGCGTTGACAAGGAATGGCAGGGCCGCGTCCAAATCTGCGTCTGCAAAAACGACCTGCGGTGATTTCCCGCCAAGTTCGAGCGTGACTGGTACGATGTTTTCTGCGGCCGCTTTCTGGATAAGCTTTCCAACACCGACGGAGCCCGTGAAGGAAATATGATGGACATCTTTGTGCGTTGAGAGCGCTGCGCCTGCCTCTGCACCAAGCCCCGAAACAACGTTTAGTGCACCATCAGGCAAACCCGCGTCGCGCGCAATTTCGGCAAAAGCGAGTGCTGTCAGGCATGCCTCCTCCGCGGGTTTCAAAACGCAGGCGTTACCCATGGCCAACGCCGCGCCAACAGATCGGCCGATGATCTGCATTGGATAGTTCCAAGGGACGATATGGCCCGTAACCCCATGCGGCTCGCGCAGGGTATAGACGGTGTATCCCTCCATATATGGGATGGTCTGACCATGAACCTTGTCGGCTGCTCCACCGTAAAATTCCAAATAGCGCGCCAAGGCGATAGCATCGTTGCGCGCCTGCGTCAGGGGTTTACCAACGTCCTGCGCCTCAAGTGTCGCCAATAGATCGACATGCTTCAGGACATACTGGCCGATTTTAGTGAGGATGCGTCCACGCTCCACCGCCGTGGCCGCCCCCCAATCACCGTTCAATGCAGCCTTTGCTGAATCCACAGCTGCGTCGACGTCCGCAGACGTTCCGCGCGCAATAGCGCAGAGTGTTGATCCATCAGACGGGTTGAGCAGGTCGAGGTATTCTCCCCCCGCAGGCGGCCGCCACTGGCCACCAATGAGGCACTGATCTGGCGCAATCCCATTCGGCATTTCGATCATCTTTGGGCTTTCCTCTTTCTATCATTCCAAGTGGGCAACACATCACCGGGCCGAGGCGTCGCTTCAAAAACCCCGCGCGCGATGGCCCGGGCGACGCAGACAGATGCCGCATGGCCAAGTTCAAACAACGCCATATCATCCACGACCAGACCAGCACCAGTGGAAACCGCAAACAGCAAGTCGCCGTCAAAGGGTGAATGTGCCGGTTGTATGGCGCGTGCAATTCCGTCATGCGCGGCCACCGCTAGTCGGTGACACTGTGCTTTGGTGAGTGCGGCATCGGTGGCAATGACCCCGATTGTCGTGTTGGCTCGGTCTTGACCCACTGCTGCGATCATCGCCATTTTTTGGCTTGGATCTGGGGTGACCAGATTGCTTCTTGGGTCGGGACCAACGCCACCAAATTCATCGCCCATCTCATGTGGCGCGGCCCAGAAATGATTGCCACCTGGTGTTGTGACCGACCCAACAGGATTAACAGCCATCAAGGCCGCAACGGTCCGTCCGCTGTCCAACATCACAGAAGCAGATCCCAGACCACCCTTAAAACAGCTGTCCAACGCACCGGTTCCAACCCCTGTGGACCCAAGATTGAAGTCCACTCCGGCTGCGTCCAAGGCAGCCCGCCCGAGTTTCGGATAGGGGTTGTCGGCCCAACCTTTGTTCCCACCATTGACCATATCAAAGAGAATGGCACCGGGAACAATCGGTACGGTCACTGGTCCCACGGGGAACCCGCGTTTCGCGCGCCGCAAACCGTCCACAACCCCATCACAGGCCGCCAAACCAAAGGCGGACCCACCTGACAGCACCAAGGCATCAATGCCAGCGACGGTTTTATCCGGTGCCAAAAGATCCGTTTCGCGCGTGCCCGGTGCGCCGCCCATAACATGCACACTTGCGACGAAGGGTACATCACTCGTTACAACCGTCACGCCAGATTTCAGATCTTGATCCTCTGCGTTGCCCACCAAAAGGCCGGTCACGTCGGTCAAAAGGTTTCTTGGCCCAGGTTTCATGGTACCACCTCAAGTTCGGGCAGGTGCGGGGCTGATGCGATTAGCTTGCGGGTATAGTCTTGTTGGGGCGCGGCAAAGACGTTTGCGGTTACACCCTCTTCGATGATCTGCCCTGACTTCATGACCATTACCCGATCAGCGATTGCTTTTACAACGGTCAGGTCATGCGTGATGAACAAGTAGGTAAGCCCAAGACTTTTGGAAATTTCAGTCAATAAGTCAAGTATTTGCGCCCGAACGGAAACATCCAAAGCAGACACAGCTTCGTCCAAAATGATAAGTTCCGGTTTGACGATCAAGGCCCGCGCGATCGCAATTCGTTGACGCTGACCACCTGAGAATTCGTGAATGAATTTAAACTGATCCGCAGCGGTTAGGCCGACCGACACGAGTGCCTCTGCGATCTCATCCGGCATTGCTTTGCGGCCAAGGCTAAAGAAGGGTTCGGCGATCAGTCGACCCACTTTGTGGCGTGGGTTGAAGGACCCGTAGGGGTCTTGAAAGACGACTTGCATTTTGCGCCGCGCCTCAGCGGAATGGTGCACGCTCTCACCTGCGATTAGAACTTCGCCGCCTTGCAGGTCTTCTAGTCCCAAAATCGCGCGTGTCAGCGTTGACTTGCCGCACCCGCTTTCCCCGACAAGACCAAGGCATTCGCCGCGTTTGATCTGAAAACTCACTTGATCAACCGCCCGAAACACGCCCGGTTTTCCAAAGGGTGTTTTGCGGGGTAATGGGTAGTCGCGAATGGCGTTTTGCACGGAAAGCAGAACGTTGTCTTCATGCGTCGTACCACGTTCTGGTCGGTGGGCAGAGGCCGCAAACAGTGCCTTGGTGTAGGGATGTTGCATTGTCTGAAACAGCGTCTTGGCCATGCCGCGTTCGACAACCTTGCCTTTGTTCATAATGACGATGGTGTCCGCAATGTCCGTCACAACCGCCAGATCATGGGTTATGAGCATCAACCCCATGCCATCCTTTTTTACCAGCTGTTTCAAAAGCACTAAAATTTCGGCCTGTGTGGTCACGTCTAACGCTGTTGTAGGCTCATCCGCGATCAGCAGTTTTGGGCGCAATGCGATGGCCATTGCGATCACCACCCGTTGTCGCTGCCCGCCTGACAACTCGTGCGGGTAACGCGTCAAAGGGAACTTATCTTGCGGCAGTTCGCACCGTTCTAGCGTCTCGGCCGCGCGTTTCAGCGCCTCAGACTTTGTGACGCGTTCATGAATACGGATCGTTTCAGCCACTTGTTGGCCAATCGTTTGCAAAGGGTTTAACGCGGTCATCGGCTCTTGGAATACCATTCCAACGCTTTTCCCTCGCATGGCGCAAAGCGATGCTTCGTCAGCGTCCAAGACGTTTAAGCCATCCAGCTCAATCGTCCCACGAGATGTTGCACCGTCTGGTAAAAGTTGCATCACAGAGAACGCAGTAAGCGATTTGCCTGAACCACTTTCACCGATTATTCCACAGACCTGGCCCGGTGAAATCTCAATTGACACGGCTTCAAGGATTGACGTTCCATTGATGGATAAATTCAAATCTTGGATACGTAGGATGCTCATCATCGCGCCCTCCGAATCTTGGGATCAAGCAGATCACGCAAGCCGTCACCTGCAAGGTTTAAGCCAAGGACAGTGAGTAGGATTGCGAAGCCGGGGAACAACGCGAGATGTGGTGATGTGTAGATCAGGGTCTGGCTTTCGGCCAGCATGCGCCCCCAGCTCGGGATTGGTGGTTGCGCGCCAAGGCCCACATAGCTTAGCCCCGCTTCGGCGAGAATGCCGAGAGAGAATTGAATAGTGCCTTGAACGATCAGAAGGTTGGTGATGTTCGGCAAAATGTGTTCCGCCGAAATTCTGGGCTGTCCTTTGCCGGCCACTCGCGCAGATAAGATAAAGTCACGCTGCCAAAGCGGCAATGCCGCGGCACGGCTGAGTCGGGCAAATACGGGTATGTTAAAAATACCAATGGCGATGATCGCGTTCACAGCCGATGGCCCAAAAATCGCAGTGATCATGATAGCTATCAACAACGACGGAAATGCAAAAACCAGATCGTTGCCCCGCATGATGATTTCGTCCAGCCAACCGCCATGGCGCGCAGCAGCGGCAAGCCCGAGCGGCACGCCCAAGCCCATTCCAATCCCGACCGCAATAAATGCCACTGCGATAGAGGTTTGAGCCCCCACCATGATCATCGAGAACGTGTCTCGCCCGAAATGATCCGTGCCAAACCAATGTGCGGCCGAGGGTGTTTGCAGCTTGTTTCCGATTTCCAGCGCAGTGACGTCATGCGGCGTCCAAATCAGTGAAACAAGCGTGCCAATGACAAAGACCGCAGTCAACCCAAGGCCGATCACCATGTTGCGTGAGCGTAGTGCACTGTGAAGGAAGCCGTTCTCGGTCATATTAGCTCCGAACCCTTAGGCGTGGATCGACCCACGCATAGGCGATATCAACAAAGAAGTTCACCAGAATGACTGCAAAGACCAGCAGCATGACAACGCTTTCAACAACAATAAGATCGCGTTGCGTGATGGCCTGAAACACTAGCCGCCCGAGACCAGGCAAAAAGAAAACGTTTTCGATAATAATTGCACCGGCGAGCAGGAATGAAAATTGAAGGCCAATGATCGTCAAAACTGGGATCATTGCGTTGCGCAGCGCGTGGCGCCACAACACTTGCCGACGTGTTAGCCCCTTGGCGCGGGCTGTGCGCATGTAGTCTTCTGAAAGTGTGTCCAACAACGATGATCGCATCACGCGGGACAAGATCGAAGCCTGCGGCAAAGCCAACGCAATCGCAGGCAAGGTCAGGGCTTTCATCGCTAGGAAAATGCCTGCATCCCAGCCCGGGAACCCACCGGCTGAAAACCAACGTAGATTGATGGCAAACAGAATGACCATCAGGATCGCAAACCAGAAATTGGGTATTGCGACGCCTAACTGCGTCGCACCCATTACGGTAATGTCAGTGACTGATCCTCTGCGGGCCGCCGCCAAAATCCCAACCGGGAACGCGACAACAACCGTAAGCATCAATGCATACAATGCCAGCGGCAGCGACACCTGCAACCTGTCCGACACAATGTCAGACACCGGTGTACGGTAGGTGTAGGACGTGCCCATGTCGCCACCAAGGAGACCACCAACCCAACCTAGATACCGTTGAGCCAGCGATTGATCGAGCCCCAGTTCCACCCGCAGGGCCTGAATGGTGTCAGGCTGCGCATTAATGCCCAACATGAAACTAGCTGGATCACCAGGAACAATTTCAATGCAGGCAAAGATGACCAGGCTCGCCACGATCAGTGAGAGGCACAGCGAACCTAGTCGTTTCGTTACATACGTGAGCATTTAGACGCAGATCAATCGGACCAAGAAACCGCAGTCAGGTCAATGGCCTGCGTTGGCGCGTCTTCCCAAATGCCAGTGAGTTTGGCATTTACGACAGAGGTCAGGGCCAGCTGGAACAGGTAGCCATTCACGTAATCCTCAGAGATGATGGTTTGCGCCTGCCTCAACAATTCAGAGCGTGTTGCAGGATCATTTTCAACACCCAATACTTCGATCAGATCTTGAAATTCCGCGTTGTCATACTGAAAATAGTATTCTGGACGCGCATAGATCCCAATATCCATCGGTTCTGTATGGCTTACGATGGTTAGGCCAAAGTCATACCCACGGAACGCCTGCTCCAACCACTGTGCCCATTCGAGGTTTGAAATTTCCGTCTCGATGCCAATCTCGCGCAACTGGGCTGCGATGATCTCACCGCCACGGCGTGCATATGAGGGCGGTGGCAATTTCAACGTCGTCGTGAAACCATCTGGATAACCTGCCTCAGCCAACAGCGCCTTGGCCGCTTCCGGATCAAACGGCGCGTTGCCAGTCAGATCAACGTAGTCTGGGTTATGCGGCGCAAAGTGCGTTCCGATTGGCGTGCCGTAGCCAAACATTGCGCCATCGATGATTGCCTGACGGTCAATCGCCATGGACACGGCTCTGCGTACACGGACGTCATCGAATGGCTCCAATTTGTTGTTGATCGCAAGTATGGTTTCACCCTCGGTGTTGCCTGACAAAACGGTAAAGCGAGGATCAGCTTCGAATTGGGCCAGGTTCTCTGGTGCTGGATAGCTGTAGAATGCGTCAACATCTTCGGCCATCACGGCCGCAAATGCAGCGGTCGGTTCTGAAATGTACTTAAACGTTGCGCTTTCCAGTGCGGCAGGTGTTCCCCAATAGCTATCGTTGCGGACCAAAGAGATGCTGTCGCCCTGACGCCATTCTGAGAACTTGAACGCACCTGTTCCCACCGGGTTATTTTTGATGTCTGAAATGCTTTCTGGCGCAACGATCACAGCATCGCCCCAAGCCATATTGAATAAGAAGTTACCCTGTGGCGCGGAAAGCGTGACCTTCACCGTGGTCGCGTCAACGGCTTCTACGCTTTCGATACCATTAAACAGTGCTTTTTGGGCATTGGTGGAATCCTCTGCGCGTGCACGGTCCAATGAGAAGACGACGTCGCTCGCTTCGAATGATGTTCCATCATGGAACGTAACGCCGCTATGCAGCTTAAAGGTGTAGACTGTGCCATCTTCAGAAATGTCCCAGCTTTTCGCCAGACCTGGAAGAACAGCGCCATCTGACCCGAAGCGTGTCAGCCCTTCGAAGATGTTTGAGTAGACCACTTGGTCAATAGCGCCTGCAGCAGCAGATGTTGGATCCAGATGCGGTGGTTCAAGCTGTAGACCAATGGTTACATCTGTTTTCGCCGCATAGGCTGACGTTGCGATGAGCAGCGCAGCGCTTGATAGCAAGATTGATTTCATTGTTTGGTTCCCCGTCATGTTTTTCCTGGCCTACGTTTTAGCGGCCTTCGTTAAATTTCTTGGCCTAAGCGCTTATGCTCAGCAGAGCTGTCTTAAGGCTCATCTCAGTGTACTTTTTTCAACTACTGTGGCAATACCGTAGCTCTACGGTATCATCCTGCAATGGAAAACTTGACCCAACTTGCATTTGACTCCGGGCCTACTGTCGTCGTTTTGACCAAAAACAGGATCATTCGGGGTGCTGTCAGAAAAATAAGACCACGCATCAAATTGTAAGCATAACATAAATGTACGTGTTCAACAATTGGCGCCACTTTGGTGGAGCGACAAGGTTCAGCTTGAAATTGAGGCGTGATTAGCAGACAGATCTATGTCTGTATCGCAATCCTAACCTCTAACTGGAACGCCATTTGGACTGGACTTTCGTTTTGCCGTAAGCCTACGTCTGATGCTGTCAGGCACGTACTCAAGCAAGTTCATGATGACAGTTCCTTCTCAGGACAATGGCATACGGCGTTCGGCCATAGTTACAAACCAACTGCAGCCAACCGGGATTACATCGTCGTTAAATTCATAAGATGGATTATGGAGATCAGCGCTGTCTCCGTTTCCAACGAATAAATATGCTCCAGGCCGCTCAAGTAACATTTCAGAAAAATCCTCTCCACCCATCGATGGTTCAAAATTGCGGTGTGCTACCCCACAAACAGACAGAGCTATTTCCGCCGCAAAATCCGCTTGGCGCTCATGATTTACCAATGGTGGCGGACCAGACATGTGAGTTACCTCTGCCACAGCACCGTAACCATCTGCTGTAGACTTTGTCAGAGCATCTATCCGAGCGCGTACGAAGCTCTGAACATCTTTCTCAAAGGTTCTTACAGTGCCACGTAAACGAACTGTGTTGGGTATAACATTATATGTATCAGTTTCGGTACGAAAACCGCAAACAGATACCACGATATTTTCCAAAGGATTAATATTGCGAGATGCAATCGACTGAAGCGCAACCACGATCTGTGCCGCTACTAATGTGCTGTCCACACTTTTATGCGGCATTGCGCCATGCCCACCTTTTCCATGTACAATTATTTCAAATTTATCAGGACAGGCCATTTGCGGACCTGTACGCACAGCAAATTCACCAATAGGAAGTCCCGGCATATTATGCATTCCATAAATTTCTTCGACGTTCCACTTATCCATTAGTCCAGCATCAATCATTGCACGAGCGCCACCACCACCCTCCTCCGCAGGCTGGAATGCTAGCACAATCTTACCGTCGAAATTGCGGGTTTCTGCCAAATATTTTGCAGCGCCTAGCAGCATAGAGGTATGCCCGTCATGACCACAGGCATGCATTTTTCCCGGTATGGTTGACGCGTGTGGCAAATCATTGACTTCTTGAATGGGCAAGGCATCCATATCAGCGCGAAATCCTATGGAACGCCCAGAAGTATTATTTTGACCATGGATTACTCCAACTACACCCGTTCCACCAAAACCGGTCACTATTTCATCAACTCCAAATTCTTTGAGTTTGGAGGCAACGAAAGCTGCCGTACGATACTCTTCAAAGCGTAGCTCTGGATGCGCATGCAGATCACGGCGCCAAGTCGATATTTCCTCAAACATTTCGGAAAAGCGATTTAAAATTGCCACCATTTTCTCCATCGGCCAAACTATAAAAATCAGTTGAGCTGCCATCTAAGGTAACAGCAAACTAAGTTTGTGAAAGAGCAAAACTACAACCCTTGCCTTTTGCTATAATAATTGTGCAAGAATATGATAAAAAAAGGGTGCTGTCAGACGAATGAGAACTCGCATCGAAGTATTGGCGCTGCCTGAATCTATGCGCTCAATAATTGGCGCCACTAAACGAGCGTAGCGGCGTGATTGAGGTGAATTGCGAGGGTTTTTCATCCCTAAACGCCATAGACCAAGGTTATTCGCTTTAACGAAGCTAAAGTGGAAAACGAACACCAAGGGCCACAGCCAAGCGGATGATCTCAGGGCTTGTTTTAAAGTACCTGAATGGAGAGTGTTTTGTCATACGGAGAGGCTACGAAACAGCCCGCTCCGTCTCAAGCTCGT
>CALCGO010000089.1 GCA_937901055.1 uncultured Rhodobacterales bacterium | reverse complement strand
TGCCGCGACAATGATTTGCGCGCACCTTGCCGGTATCAAAGTTTTTGCAACGGGCGGTATAGGTGGCGTACATCGTGGCGCAGAAGAAACCTTCGATATTTCCGCTGACCTTGAAGAGCTGGCCAAAACACCTGTGATCGTGGTTGGTGCAGGCGCAAAAGCAATTCTCGACTTGCCCAAAACCCTTGAAATTCTTGAAACACGTGGTGTTCCAGTTGTTACGTTCGCGCAAGATGAGTTTCCGGCGTTCTGGTCGCGGTCTTCCGGTTTGCAGTCCCCGCTACGGGCGGACACAGCCGACGAGATCGCCGCAGCTTATAATATGCGCGAAACACTCGATCTGGAGGGCGGGATGTTTGTCGCCAACCCTATCCTTTCAGAGAACGAAATCCCCAGCACCGAAATGTCTCCCGTTATTGAACAAGCTATTGGCGAGGCCGTGGCCCAAGGTATCGCCGCCAAGTCGGTGACTCCGTTCCTGTTACAACGAATATATGAACTGACTGATGGCCGTTCGCTTGAGTGCAACATTGCATTGGTAAAAAACAATGCGCAGTTAGCCACAAAAATTGCAAAAGCACTTAAATCATAAAGGGTTATTGTTCTTGTTAACGACATTCCTTAAGTACCGTTAACAAGAACGGGGAAACACATGGCGCGTAAAAACAAATATACCAGAAAGATTACTCCCAAACCGTCGCTTATGCAGCGGTTGCGAAGCAATTTTTTTACCGGCCTTATCATCGTGGCGCCCGTCGTGATAACGCTTTACCTGATTTGGACTGTCGTAACCTTCATTGATGCGCGGGTCGTACCACTGGTTCCAATCGCCTACAATCCAAGCACGTATCTGGGTCAGGATATTCCTGGATTTGGCGTCGTAATCTTCCTGATCTCGACAGCTATTATCGGATCGTTAACCAAAGGTTTGTTCGGCCGTCAGATAATACGACTGTGGGAAAATTTGATTAGCCGCACTCCGGTAGTCCGTTCTGTCTATAGCGGCTTGAAGCAAATCGTCGAAACGATCCTTAGCCAAACCAACACCAACTTTCAAAACGCTTGTATGATAGAATACCCGCGCAAAGGAATATGGGCGATCGCGTTTATTTCGACAGCTTCCAAGGGAGAGGTATTAGACAAAACGGGCGAGTCCGAAATGCTGTCAGTGTTCTTGCCAACCACACCGAACCCAACTTCGGGATTTCTGCTGTTTGTTCCGCGAAAGGATGTGGTCATTCTGGATATGACTGTTGAAGACGCCGCTAAACTTGTGATTTCCGCTGGTCTGGTAATTCCACCTACCAAGGAAGAAATTGCCGCTGGGTTTAGCCCCGCTCCTGCTAGCAAAACAGCTGCTGCGAAGCGATCATGACGCCATGGGCGGAGGCTGCGACAACAGGTTTTCTAACTTCCTTTGCCCTAATCCTCGCCATCGGCGCTCAGAATGCATTTGTTTTGAAGCAAGGCATTGTGCGAAGCCACGTTTTCTGGGTTTGCCTTACCTGCGCCGTTTCAGACGCCGTGCTGATCACGGCCGGCGTTGCAGGATTTGGGGCAATAGTTTCAAAATACCCTTCGCTGCCCGGACTAATGAGCCTCGGTGGTGCTGCGTTTTTGATATTTTACGGCTTCACCCGTTTTGTCGCCGCATATCAAGGCGGTGACAAGATGGGCCCCTCCTCCCAATCGGCGCCTCTTGGCGCGACTATCCTCATATGTCTGGCGCTAACATGGTTAAACCCACACGTCTATTTGGACACGCTTGGGCTTGTTGGGGCGATCTCGACGCAGTTCACGGACCATGCGCAGAAGGTTGCGTTTGGAATCGGGGCGATTGCAGCCTCGTTCGTGTTCTTTTTCTCGTTGGGGTATGGCGCACGGTTTTTGGCGCCGATCATGCAGACGCCACGAACGTGGCAGATTCTCGATGTGTTGATCGGGCTGCTGATGTGGTTTCTCGCTTACGGTTTGCTAGCCAGTTGAACACGAATCGGAGCCTTTCGCGATTCGTACGCCGAGCAATGATTCGAACGAAACCCTATCCTTTTGGCTAATTATCGTGCGTGAATATTAGAATTGCATAATGTAAGAAGCGCCGAACGTACGCAAATATAGCCGTTAACCCGTGTCATTTTTGATACAACTTAATGTTTGAATCGCATTCCTGACTGTAACTACACACATTCAAACAACTTTTTCAAAGATTTACCTTGGCAGCGGAGTTTCTGGTGCTTATGTTAAACGTACTGCTCGATAGGTTTCTGCCTGTATGAAACCTGCCTCAATAACTTGCGCCCTCCTTGTGAGGGCGTTTTTTTTGGCTACTGCAGCGAAGTAACCCACAGAATTACCGCATCTTCCTGACTGACGGAGACGACGTTATGGCCCATTCCGGCGTCATAATAAGCACTATCGCCACGCGTCATTTCAACGGGTTCATAGAACTCGGTGTAAAACGAAATCGACCCACTCAGCACATACATGAACTCTTCGCCGTCATGACGGACCCAACCATCAAACTCGTCAATGGAGCGTGCGCGCACGATGGCTCGGTACGGCATCATCTGTTTTTGCGACAGATCTGTCGCCAGCATTTCATGTTCGTATGTCGTGGTAACTAGCGGTTTACCGTCGCCAGATTTGGTGATGGATCGTCGCGCCAACACCTTATCCCCGCGCGGTGCAGTAAAGAGTTGCGGGATCGAAATACCCATGCCGGATGCGAGTTTCCGAACCGCCTCGAATGTCGGAGACATCTGCCCATTTTCGATCTTTGACAACGTGGATCGCGCCAACCCGACCTGCTGTGCGGCCTGTTCCAAGGTCCAGCCACGAGCTTTACGCAACTCGCGTACGCGCTCGCCAAGGTCCAAGGGTGTGGCTTGTTCGTCATCCCTTCCCTCACGCGCGATTTTCAGTACACTTGGTTTGGCATCTTGCATCGACTTACCCTAAGCTTCCGTTTAACTAGTTCTACGCGACGTTTTGCTGTGGGTGCAAGAGCGCGAGACC
The DNA here is from genome assembly GCA_937901055.1 of uncultured Rhodobacterales bacterium. GTDB lineage: Bacteria > Pseudomonadota > Alphaproteobacteria > Rhodobacterales > Rhodobacteraceae > NORP23. Next base: position 8,781 of record CALCGO010000089.1, on the reverse strand, counting down.
TGATGGAGCCGAAATTGACAACACTAGACATTATATCCGACCCGATCTGTCCATGGTGTTACATTGGCAAGGCCAAACTTGATCGCGCATTAGAAGCCGCTCCAGAGCACCCATTCGAAATCCAGTGGCGCCCGTTTCAGCTGAATCCTGACATGCCAGCCGAGGGTATGGATCGCCGCGAATATCTGGAATGGAAATTCGGAGGGCGCGAAGGCGCGCTCAAGGTTTATGGCGAAATAGCTAAGACCGCAGAAGCGACTGGTTTGGATATTGCGTTCGAAAAAATCAAACGCACACCCAACACGTTGAACGCGCACCGCTTGATCCGTTGGGCTCAGGTGGAGGAAAAGCAATCGCAAGTCGTCACGCAATTGTTTAAGCGCTACTTTCGCGAAGGGCAGGATATCTCTGACATTGATGTCCTAGTTGACACTGCAAAAACGGTCGGCATGGACGGTGCTCTAGTTCAACGTCTACTTGGGGGCGACAGCGATCTGGCCGAGACCATCGCCGAAGACAAGAAAGCCCGCGAGATGGGTGTGCAAGGTGTGCCTTGCTTTATCATCGGGGCCAGCTACGCAGTCCAAGGTGCGCAAAATACAGACACATGGGCGAATATTATTGCTGAGATTGTCGAAAAGTCTAATACTTAGTCTGCGAGTTTCTTCTGCCGCGCCGCCCTTAATTGGGCGAAATCATCACCGGCATGATAGCTAGATCGCGTAAGTGGCGTAGCCGATACCATTAAGAAACCCTTACCGAAGGCTGCCTTTTCGTAAGATTTGAACTCGTCAGGGTCCACGAACCGTTCCACAACGTGATGTTTTGGTGTTGGCTGCAAATATTGACCGATGGTTAAGAAATCTACGTCAGCGGCACGCATGTCGTCCATGACTTGCAAAACACCTTGGCGATCTTCGCCCAAACCAACCATGATGCCCGACTTGGTGAACATCGTTGGATCAAGTTCTTTAACCCGTTGCAAAAGCCGAAGCGATGCAAAGTACCGCGCACCTGGGCGAACGACCGGGTATAGCCCAGGAACCGTTTCGAGATTGTGATTGAACACATCAGGCCGCGCCTCCACGACCGTTTCGACGGCCTCGGGGCCACATTTCAGGAAGTCAGGCGTTAACACTTCGATAGTCGTATCAGGTGCTTTGCGGCGAATGGCGCGGATAGTTTGCGCGATATGTTCGGCCCCGCCGTCATCCAAATCATCCCGATCAACCGAGGTGATGACCACATGCTTCAGCCCCAATTTCTCGACAGCAACGGCTACGCGGCCAGGTTCGAACACGTCCAGTGCGTCTGGCCGACCTGTCGCAATATTGCAAAACGAACAGCCACGAGTGCAAATTTCACCCATGATCATCATCGTGGCATGCCCTTGCGACCAGCATTCACCCACATTCGGGCAACTGGCTTCTTCGCAAACGGTTGCCAAATTGTTGTCCTTCAATATGTCGCGCGTCGCCTTATAGCCCGCCGAGACCGGAGCCTTAACCCTGATCCAGCTTGGCTTGCGCAAGATCGGAGTATCCGCCTTATGCGCTTTTTCAGGGTGACGTTGAGCTTTGTCTTTTAGATCGCGCGTGGCCATGTTGGCCTCCATTCATTCTGTATTATTCGGGATTTATCCGATAATTCGGTGATTGTCTTTAACCAATCGACAAAAGCATGACTGAAATGTTTGTGACGCATGGCGTAGTGCCATATTTTTGGTTAGGCTCGGCCCATGCGTAACAGAAGATTAAACCGCCACCGCGTAAGTACCTTTCAGGAATACCTTAAACAGATCGTTTACGGCGGGAATGACGGAATCGTCACGACCTTCGCAATTGTTGCAGGATTTGCGGGTGCTGGCGCCGATGGAGCCGGACAAATCGGCGCGGTAGCCGTGTTGCTGTTCGGCATTGCAAATCTACTGGCGGATGCAACGGCGATGGGGTTGGGTGAATTCCTGTCCGCTAGATCGCAACAAGACGTTTACAATGCGACGCATCAGAATGAAATTTCCGCAATCATTAACAATCCGGATAATGGCCGTGATGCAATGATGTCAAATCTCGCAGCGCGTGGTGTTAATGATCAGGATGCGGCGCAGTTAACGGATGTATTGCTACGCAACCCTGAATTTATGGCCGATTTCGTGATGCAATATGATTTAGAGATGCCAAATCCGTCTTCAAGCTCGGCCAGCATGAACGGTTTGTTTACCTTTGGCGCATTTCTTGTGTGGGGCTCCGTGCCCCTTATCCCGTATTTTATATACGAACCGACACAAGCCACGTTCCGCATGTCGGTCTTGGCAACCCTCGCCGCGTTAGCGAGTTTGGGGCTGTTACGCTGGAAGGTCACAAACGAATCGATGTTCCGCTGTGTAGGTGAAACTGTACTTGTTGGCGGTATTTGCGCCTTGGTGGCCTTCGGGGTCGGCATGATGTTCCGCTAACCCCGAATGGTGTTAATTATCTAACTTGCGCAAACGGCGCACAAGACTGGAAGTATCCCAACGATTTCCACCCATGTTTTGCACGTCCTTGTAGAACTGATCAATCTGGGCAGTGACAGGCAGCGACGCACCGTTGTTGTTTGCCTCACCAAGACAAATCCCCAGATCTTTGCGCATCCAGTCAACGGCGAACCCGAACTCAAATTCATCGTCCAACATGGTGTGCCCGCGGTTTTCCATCTGCCAGCTTCCGGCAGCCCCTTTCGAAATCACGTCGACGACAGCTTTGCCGTCCAGACCAGCCTTCTGAGCAAAGTGCATACCCTCGGACAAGCCCTGCAACAGGCCGGCAATGCAAATCTGGTTAACCATTTTAGTCAACTGACCAGCACCGCTTTCCCCCATCAACAAACAGGATTTGGCAAAGGCGTCGATAAGAGGTTCAACACGACCGTAAGGAGCCCCGTCACCACCGCACATTACGGTTAGAACGCCGTTTTCAGCGCCAGCTTGCCCGCCAGACACCGGCGCATCAATAAAGTCGAAACCTTTAGCCTGTGCAACTTCATACAACTCGCGTGCCACTTCTGCCGACGCCGTTGTGTGATCGACAAAAACTGTGCCCTTTGCCATCGAGCCGAATGCACCGCCCTCGCCCGTCGTAATGCTGCGTAAATCGTCATCGTTGCCAACGCAGGCGAAAACCACCTCGGCACGACTCGCCGCCTCTGCAGGCGACGTTGCGAATGCCCCACCATGTTCTTTAGCCCAGCTTTCAGCTTTGGCTGTTGTGCGGTTGTAAACTGTCACATCATGCCCTGCGGCCTGCAAATGTCCGGCCATGGGATACCCCATTACACCAAGACCCAAAAATGAAATTTTAGCCATGTTTCCTCCGATATTTTTCCAACAGTACGTTGTTAAGTTTTTTGTGGCCTGCTATCCACGCAGGGTCAAGGGCTTGTAGGGGAAAACCGGATGATAACGATATTTCGATGGATGATGTGGATATTAACCGCAGCTTTCGCCTTGATATTGCTTATCGGTGGTGGTGCGTACTATCTCGCGTCACGCTCAATTTCCGATTATGATGCTGATCACGCGGTTCGCGGCATCAGCGGACCTGTCGAGATCGTCCGCGACACCCACGCCATCCCGCATATTTTCGCGACAGACGATGCAGATGTGATGTTTGGGCTTGGCTTCAGCCACGCCCAAGACCGTTTATGGCAAATGACATTGATGCGGCGTTCGGTGCAAGGTCGCGTGGCCGAGGCCTTTGGCCCAGATGCGCTACCGACCGATGAATTCATGCGCGCGCTTGACCTATATACCATCTCGCAAAACGCGGTGTCGTATCAAACACCCGAAACAATTCTGATGTTGGAAGCGTACTCAGCTGGCGTAAACGCATGGATCAACACTGTATCAGTCGAGGCCTTAGGCCGTGGCGCCCCTCAATTTTTTATCGCGCCAAACCAGATCGCACCTTGGCAACCAGCGGACTCGATCGCCTTGATCAAATTGATGGCCTTGCAACTATCTGATCACGCTAGCCGCGAGGTATTGCGCGCACGTTTATCGCTGGCATTGCCCAAAGAACGGGTCGCTGACATTTTTCCGGATTCAGTCGGCGAGGCTGTCATGGCAGTGCCAGAATTCGCGAGCCTGTTTCCTGATCCACCGACACAGTTCGCAGAGGTCGACAGTTTCTTTCTTGATCCCGTTCAGCCAATTGATCTAGCAGGCGCATCAAACGCGTGGGCAGCCCTAGGGTCGCGATCAGCCAGCGGTAGCACCCTTTTGGCGACCGACCCGCACCTCCCGCTTTTTGCGCCAGGATATTGGATGATCGCCCGTCTTGAGTTCTCGGATGGTGGCGCTATCGGTGGCACTATTCCAGGAATTCCCGGGATACTAATTGGCCGGAATGCGGATTTGGGATGGGGGATAACCTCTAGCTACCTCGATGATCAGGACATCGTCGTCGAAAAGCTCAACCCGCAGAACCCCAATGAGTACCTTACCGAGGACGGGTACGAAGCATTTGAAACACGTGATGTGTTGATTGGCATCAAAGATCAGGTCTCCGTTTCGCGACATTTGCGGTGGAGCCAGAACGGCCCGGTATTGCCTTCCCACCGTTTGAATTTAGCCGCCATTACCCCTGTGGGCCACGTCGCGACAATGTCGTGGACAGCCCTCGAGGAAGACGACCAGTCGGTCGAAGCATTGATCAATATTATGCGGCGCCATACTGTCGATGATGCGGTGCTCGAGATAGAAAAAATCGTGTCACCCTCGAATAACTTCACGCTGGCTGACAAGGATAATATCGTTCAGGTTTCGGGCGGTCGCATGCCTGCCCGCAACCCCGACCATCCGACAAGAGGGCAGATGCCCACCCCCGGTTGGGATAACGCGAGTGTTTGGGAAGGGGTGTTTCCGTTTGAAACCAATCCTTACATCAAGAACCCAACAAGCGGGATTGTGGTCAATACGAATAACAAAGTTATCGAACGCCCCTTCCCGCTCCATTTCAGCTACGAGTGGGGCGACACGCAACGGATCGCACGCGCAACGTCGCTGCTCAACGCGCGCGAGTTTCACACATTAAGCAGCTTCGTGGAAATTCAGACAGACACGATATCCATAACGGCTCGCAACCTTCTTCCCTTGATTGCCCGTGATTTGTGGTGGACAGGCCAACCCGCCGCCAGCGACACCTTCGCGCGCCGCCGCCAAGAAGCACTGGAACTTTTGGCCAACTGGAACGGCGAGATGGGCGAGCAGGACCCCGAGCCACTAATCTACGCCGCATGGATTCAAGCTTTGCAAAAACGCTTGATTGTCGATGAACTTGGAAACCTGTCCAGCGAGCTAACCCGCGTAAGACCCGACTTCATCGAGGCTGTATTTCGTAACGAAAATGGCGCTGGTATTTGGTGTGATATCCAACAGACCACAGCCGTTGAGACATGCCAGCAGATAGCCGAAGTATATTTGGACGAGGCATTGTTACGTCTAGAAGAGACTTACGGAAAAAACATATCCCGTTGGCGTTGGGGCACTGCGCATCAAGCATTACACACGGCGCAGGTGTTGGGCCGTATTCCTGTGGTGTCATGGTTTGCGAATATCCGCCAAGAAACGCCCGGTGGAGACAACACGCTGCTACGCGGAGCTACGCGTGGAACCGGTAGCGCGCCGTTTACCAACGTGCATGGCAGCGGGTTCAGGGCAGTCTATGATTTCTCGGATTTGGATAGCTCCGTGATGATCATTTCTACGGGGCAGTCTGGACACCTGTTCTCGCCTCATTACGACGATCTGGCTGCGTTGTGGCGGCGAGGGGAATATATCCCGATGTCGCTTGATCCGGAAGTGGCACGTGGTGGGGCCGTCGGTATTACGCGACTGGCCCCCTCACCTTAATCGGTAAACGCTTTTTCAATAACAAACTGGCCGGGCTCTGAATTTGAGCCCTCAGCCATACCTGCGTCTTCGCAAATCTGCTTATGCTCCTTAAGCATCGCCATCGAACCACAGATCATCACACGGTCGGTTTCGGGCGTTAGTGGCGCGCCAGTTACTTCTTCGAAAACACCGCTGCGAAGGCAATCCGTCATACGCCCCATTTGATCGCTCGTTTCGCGGGTTGTCGTCGGAAAATACGTCAGCTTGTCACCTACAACTTCGCTAAGAAGTTCGTCGGACCTAATCTCGGCAATCAAAGCCTTGCCGTAGTCCAACTCGTTCACATCGCGACAGGTTTGGGTTAGGACAACTTCATCAAACTTCTCGTAGGTTTCCGGGTCACGAATAGTACTTGCGAAAGGTGCAATGCCGGTTCCCGTCGAAAACATGATCAACCGCTTACCCGGGATCAACGCATCATGCACCAACGTCCCGACAGGCTTGGGTCGCATGACTATTTCATCTCCGACCTCCAAATGTTGCAACTTCGATGTTAACGGACCGTCCGGCACTTTGATTGAATAAAACTCCAGCTCCTCCGCCCAGTTAGGTGAAGCAATCGAGTATGCACGCAATAAAGGTTTGTCCCCGTTTGCCAAGCCGATCATCGCGAACTCCCCAGAGCGAAAGCGGAAGGAATCCGGACGTTCACACGTGAAACTGAAAGTTTTGTCAGTGTAATGCTTGACCGAGGTCACTTTCAAAAAAGCCATGCCACGATATGCTTTAGGTAGTTCGTCAGACATAAGTATCCCTTAATCCTTGTTTGCACGCCGTATACCGCCGCATTTGCGCGGAATATACCCCCTTTTTCAGTAGTTCCGTTGACCTCGATCAATTTCCTGTTTATTGAGCTTACTTATGAATGGGTAGCAATACGGTTACCCGCGCCGCGCTGAATTTTGCGGCCAATTTAATCGCCGCAACAGACGGAAAAACATGACTTCTTTTAACGATCTCGGGCTTGACCCGAAAGTACTGCAAGCCGTAGCCGACACGGGCTACACGACCCCTACCCCAATTCAGGCCGAGGCCATTCCACATGCGCTGCAAGGCAAAGATGTGCTTGGCATTGCGCAAACGGGAACGGGCAAAACCGCATCCTTCACACTGCCAATGATCACCATGTTGTCTAAAGGTCGCGCGCGGGCGCGTATGCCGCGCTCGCTGGTTTTATGCCCGACGCGAGAGTTGGCCGCTCAAGTCGCCGAAAATTTTGACACCTATGCGAAACACTTAAAGCTTTCGATGGCGCTGCTTATTGGCGGTGTCAGCTTTAAAGATCAGGACCGACTGATTGACCGCGGTGTTGATGTTCTAATCGCCACACCTGGCCGCCTACTTGATCATTTCGAACGTGGCAAACTTATGCTTAACGGTGTGCAAATCATGGTGGTCGACGAGGCTGACCGGATGCTCGACATGGGGTTCATTCCCGATATTGAACGGATCTTCAAGCTAACACCATTCACGCGGCAAACGTTGTTTTTCTCGGCCACTATGGCTCCGGAAATCACTCGGATTACGCAGGAGTTCCTACATAACCCTGTAAGAGTCGAAGTTGCACGTCAAGCGACGACATCCGAGACGATTACACAAGCGGTTTGCATGCATACTCCTTCGCGTAAGGACCAAGGTCCAAAAGATAAACGCGATATCCTTCGCACGATTATCGAGGCTGAAGGCGAAAAGCTAACAAACGCTATCATCTTTAGTAACCGCAAACGCGACGTTGATATTGTCGCCAAATCGTTGAAGAAACACGGATTGGACGCTTCTGCGTTGCACGGTGACTTGGACCAATCCTTGCGGATGAAAATCCTTAATGGTTTCCGCGATGGTGAATTGAAATTATTGGTAGCATCTGACGTTGCGGCCCGTGGTCTCGATATTCCAAATGTTAGCCACGTGTTCAACTTTGATGTCCCTATTCACTCAGAGGATTATGTTCACCGCATCGGACGGACAGGTCGCGCTGGACGTGAAGGCAAAGCGGTTACGCTTTGTTTACCTTTTGAGGAAAAGTATTTGGCCAGCATTGAAGCGCTGGTAAAAAAAGAAATTCCGCGCATGGATAGTCCGTTGAAAAACGAACCGAGTGCTCCCAAAGCGGAAGAAAAACCAGCGCGTAGAAGCAGACCTAAAAAGGATGCTGAAAAGCCGAAACCCGTCGAGGTTCAGGAAGAAAAGCCAACGCAACCGCAAAAGGTCGAGGCTCCGAAATCTGCGCCGCGTGAGAATGCAAAGCGTTCCGATAATAACCGCCGTCCTCAACGCGGCCGTGGTCGTGGACGTGACAACGGACCAGCGGTTCTTGGAATGGGCGATCACATGCCCGCTTTCATGACGCGAGATCTTCGTGCTTTGCAAGCTGCAGCCACGCCAAAAGAGGTCAAAGAAGAAACCCCGGAAGTGATCGAGGAAGAAGTCGAGGTTGTAACCGAAGTGGTTGCTGTCGAAACACCTGTTGAAGATGCGCCTAAAAAGCCGCGTCGTCGTCGCGCTCCGAAGAGAAAGGTTGAAGAGGCTTCAGACGCCGAAGATCAGACAGTAGAGACTCCAGTTGGTGAAGAGGCGGCTGAAGAAAAACCAGTGAAAAAACCTCGAAAACGCCGCGTGGTGAAGAAGAAAGAAGAACCATCCACAGAGGATACTCCAGTGGATGAACCCAAAGCTGAATAATAGCTTTGCGGTAGAAACAAAAAGGGCCTCGCATTAATCGCGAGGCCCTTTTTCGTTCAAGTGGGTTTACTCAGCGACCAGCCTGTTAATCAAAACAGTACAAACAGGTTTCTTCCCAACGATATCTTTACAAATCTGATTGGAAACTCGGCCAACCAACGTCTCGA
>CALCGO010000088.1 GCA_937901055.1 uncultured Rhodobacterales bacterium | reverse complement strand
ACGTTACCAAATATTCCCAACGTTGGGAATCCTCAAGTTATGCTGAGGTCTCATAAAGTTCAAAACAAAACGGGCGCCCTTATAGGACGCCCGTTTGAATTCTATTTTGCCGACCTTACTTTTCAGCAAGCGGGCGGTAGTTTGTTTTCTCGGCGATACGAGCCGATTTACCGCGGCGATCACGTAGATAGAACAATTTCGCACGACGCACTTTACCGCGGCGAACCACAGTGATGCTGTCGATGTTTGGCGAGTGAAGCGGGAACACACGTTCTACGCCTTCACCAAACGAGATTTTGCGAACTGTGAATGCACCAGCGATACCTTTGCCGCCGTTACGAGCGATACATACGCCTTCATAGTTCTGTACACGAGAGCGCGTGCCCTCGGTCACTTTGTAGCCAACGCGAACTGTGTCGCCGGCTTTGAAATCTGGGATGTCAGCGGCAAGCGCTGCAATTTGTTCAGCTTCAAGCTGTTCAATCATGTTCATTTTAGTCGTCCTTTTTGCTCGCCTTTTTGGCGATTGTTTGCGCGTCCGAGAGCTGCTGATCTTCCACCGAGTCCGCAATATGCGCTCGCCAGAGGTCGGGACGACGTTCCTTTGTTAAGGCTTTGGACTGTTCGGCACGCCATTTGGCGATGTTCGCGTGATGGCCCGAAAGGAGAATCTCGGGTATCTTGCGGCCTTCCCAGTCATTGGGCCTTGTATACTGGGGATGTTCAAGCAAACCGTTAGAGAAAGATTCCTCCTCGGTCGACTCAGCATTCCCAAGCACGCGCGGTATAAGCCTAACTGTGGCATCAATCAAGGCCTGTGCCGCAATCTCTCCTCCGGTAAGGATAAAATCGCCCAAACTGACCTCTTCGACGTCTCTAGCATCTAGCACACGCTGGTCTACGCCCTCGAAACGACCACAAAGTAGGGTGATACCCTTCGCTTTACTAAACCGTCGCGCCATCGCCTGATCGAAGGGTTTGCCGCGTGGAGAAAGGTAGACAACCGGCCAATCCTGCCGAGAATCGCCCTTGTCCGCGAAATCAATCGCACGGCCCACCACGTCGGCCATCAACACCATGCCCGCGCCACCACCTGCAGGCGTATCATCCACGTTGCGGTGCTTGCCACGCGCGAACATGCGGATGTCGATCGGGTCAAGCGCCCACAGCCCTTCTTGCAACGCGCGCCCGGTTAAGGAGTGCCCAAGGATGCCGGGAAACATGTCTGGATAAAGCGTCAGTACTTTCGCTTTCCACGCCCCCGCAAGATCGGGCGTCTCCTTGATCAACGCACTTGGTTGACGGGTGGCACTGATTGAAATGCGACCGTGTGATTTAGTGTGTTTAGTCATTTTCTTGTCGCTTCTTCCGATTCCGTCGTTTGCGCAAAAACCGACGCTTGATCTGGTTGAGTTCTGCATCCGTAATATCCCGCGTGTTTAATTCCTGCAATTTACTTTTCTCGAAACCATCTAATTGCCTGTTCAAGTGTTTCGGGGGCTCCAGGCTATCCGCCACCTCGGTTGGAAGGTTCAGAAGTCGCAGCAGGGCGGTAGCCGGACCGAAGAGGTCATCGGCAGTGGTCTCCAATTGAGAGCTGACCGGTATTCTGGGGGCAATAGCCTTGGCGATACTTGTAACAATGGCATCGAGATCACCCGCGCGCCGGAAGGTTTCGGTAAACTCCGGCTCGGACATAGTGAATTTGCTTTGATGTAGAAGGTGCGAGTAGGCGCTTCGCATCCATGATGTCTGTCCCCGCGTGGTGTAAAAGAGCGTTAAATCGAGATTATCGAAATGCCTATCTGCAACCTTCACCATATTACTCGCCAACCCAGCCGCAGCGTCAAATGTGAGTATACCTTCGCGTCCCGGCATACGCCCGACCAGAGCCTCGCAAGATATTAGTAATATTTGGCCGTCTGCCAAAGATGTACGTTGTAGAAGGTCCGCAAACCGCCTTCTGAATGCCGCTTGCTTGATTGTATTCAAGCCGGGGATAGAACGGTTGCTACAATCACGAGCACAGGACGCTACGTCTTCCATCTGTGACTTCAAGAGTACGCGGACATATGGTGCGAGGGTCGCCGCGTTTATCTCTAGAAATTGTTGTAGGCTGGTTGTTCCGGTTTTGTGAAACCCTGCGTGGATGATGACGCGAGTCACGACTCCGATTGGGGGAGCAATCCCTCAGGTGGATCAATTACGATACTGCCGGCGGTTAGATCGACGGTCGGGACAGCTTCCTTGGTGAAAGGTAGCAGAACGGGTTCTTTAAGGCCTGGACCAGTGATTTCCAGAATGTCGCCAGCACCATGGTTCAAAACGGTCTTAATCTTCCCAAGCGTTTCGCCGCCCGTATCGACAGCCGTTAGCCCGATCAAATCGGAGTGGTAAAACTCGTCATCGGGTAGGTTCGGCAAGTTTTCGCGGGCCGTATAAAGCCGCGTACTGCGCAAAGCATCGGCATCTTCTTTATTGTCGACCCCAGAAATCACGGCAGCAAACCCGCCTTTGATGGCGCGCGTGATGCCGAGGTCGTAGACCGTTCCGCTTTCCGTGCTCAAAGGATTATAATCCCCGATGGCGGCGGGGTCCGCGCAGAAGCTCTTGATGCGAACCTCGCCTTTAACGCCGAATGCGCCGGAAATTGCGCCTACACAGATCATTTCAGGTTTTTCAGTCATCTACCGCTCCAGCACGCTTGCCAATAAGGCGTCGCGTTTTTCCCATTCAACTTTTTCTAGCTCCGGTGTCAGGCTTTCCTCGATCGGCCAGCCCACGCACAAATACGCCACTAGCGCCCAACCTTCGGGTACGTCAAGGTCTGTTGCCAGTTGTACCGGATCAATGATCGAGACCCAGCCGACCCCAAGCCCGTGCGCCCGCGCCGCCAACCAAAAATTCATGATAGCAGACACAACCGAATACCGTCGTGCCTCGGGCATCGTTCCGGCACCCAAACCTGCACCTTTGTCCGTGCCGTCATCGCAAAACAAGGCTAGCTGAACGGGGGCGTCGCGCATACCCGACAGTTTTAGCCCCGCGTAAATCTTGGCCCTCTCTCCGGAGTATCCCTTCAAAGCGGCGGCATTTGCGCCTTCAAAATTGCCCAGAGCCTTGGCTCGCGCAGCCACCGACTTCACAGCCACAATCCGCCAGGGTTCAGACAGACCAACCGAAGGAGCAAGTCGGATAGCCTCCATCACCTCGGTCAGTATGTCATCCGATACCTGTCTATCGGCATGGAAGTGCCGCACGTCGCGACGCCAACGCATCAGATCGTTCAATTGTTCACGAAATTCTTGCGGAAACTTGTTCATTCAGTGTTTCGCATGGCGGTTTCGATTGAAGCGAAATCTTCCGAGGTTACTTCAAACAAGCTGCGTCGGAATGCCATACCCCAGTTCTTGGGATTACTGACAAACGTCAAACTATCCAGCAACGCGCGAACCGATGCACGAGTTTCAAGATCGTAACTTGCGGCGCGAACCCACGCCGGATTCCCGTCAAAATCTGTCTCGAAGGGGTCGCCGTCACCGACGGTGCCAGTGGCAACAAAGGCTTGCACAACGTCGCCCTCGCGATATCCCTCGCGCGGGGCGTAAAACGCAAAACGATCCCCCGGACTTAACCGGGAGATCGCTTGGTGTTTACCGTGACTAAAGGCACAGATGCCGCGTTCGCGACCGGAAACAGCATGTTTGGCGCCAACGACACCAACCCAGTACTTCGCTTCCATAACTGCCCCCTTCGTCAACCAAAGACTGGCAGCAGCTTATTCTGCAGTTGCTTCTTCTGCAACTTCTTCAGCCGGTGCTTCTTCAACAGGTGCAGCAGCAGCTTCAGCGGCGTCGGCAGCTTTTTGAGCTTTCTCTTCAGCGCGTTCAACAGCAGCTTTGTGCGGAGCACCCTTTTTAGGGTTGTTGCGGTTTTTCTTTTCCAGAATGCCAGCGGCCTCTAGGAAACGGGAAACACGGTCAGAAACCTGCGCGCCTTCGCCCAACCAGTACTTTACGCGATCAAGGTCGATTTTCACACGTTCTTCGCTGTCTTTAGGCAGAAGCGGGTTGTATGTGCCGATTTTCTCGATGTAGCGGCCGTCGCGCGGCATGCGGCTGTCTGCAACAACAACACGGTAGAAAGGACGTTTTTTGGAGCCACCACGGGCCAAACGAATTTTAGTAGACATTGTTAGTTCTCCTTAGGATGTTTTTGTGGGCGATTGCCCGTCGTTTTTGATGTTTTCGTGATGCCTGATGACCTCGGAAATGATGAAGTTCAGGAATTTCTTAGCAAACGCGGGGTCGAGACGGGCTTTCTCCGCCAACTCCTCCAGTCGCGTTATCTGTGTCGCTTCGCGGGCAGGGTCCGAGGCTGGCAGGTCATGCTCCGCCTTCAGGACACCCACGGCTTGCGTGTGCTTGAACCGCTCGCCGAGCGTGTAGATCATGATAGAATCCAGACGGTCGATGCTTTCGCGGTGACCTTTAAGGATTTCCGAGGCTTTGATTTGATCAGGGGTCATAGTAAAGCCTCCGGCGCTGGGTGGCGGTAGACGATGCTGTTATTGTTCCGTGGAGTCGCTGCCGTTGTGTCGACAACCGTTCCAAGTTTTTCAGCCAGTGCGATGGATTTCACATTGTCGGGGTGGATGTAACTTACGAGGCTTTTGCCACCGATTTCGTTGTAGTAAAATTCTCGTGCAACGATGGCAGCTTCTTTCGCGATACCCTTACCTTCGTGGCTAGTATTCCAGACCGCCCAACTAAGTTCGGGTTCAGGAACGCCTTCAGGATGACCGATACCAACCATGGCACAAGGCTGCAATTCGTGGTTAACCTTGACGGAGAATAATCCGAAACCACGCAATGCCCAGTGACCAATTATGGAGGCGAGTAGCCCAAAGCTCTCAGTGCGGCTCATAAGACCACCAACCCATTTTGAACGGTCGGTTGCGTAATAACTGGCCATAGTCTCGTAGTCACCTGCGTTAGGCACACAAAGCGTTAGACGGTTGGTCGTGAGAACTGGGGAAATCATTTCTTTTTCCCCAAACCACTGAGATCAGTTGGCAATCCTGCACCCGGCTTGGCTCCAAACCCCGGCTGCAACGCATTCGCGCCCATGCCCGGCATTCCAGCGCCCATTCCAGCCTGCTGTGCGCCACCTTTACCCATCAAAGCGCCGAGGCCTTGACGCATCAGGCCTTTTTTGCCCATTTTGCCCATCTTCTTCATCATGTCGCCCATCTGGCGTTGCATTTTCAGAAGTTTGTTCAGATCAGAAACCTGCATCCCCGCACCGGCAGCTACACGCTTTTTGCGGCTGGCTTGCATAAGCTGCGGATTGGCACGCTCGCGTTTGGTCATGGACTGGATCAGGGCGATCTGGCGTTTTAGAACTTTGTCGTCAATTCCAGCTTCGGCCATCTGTTTTTGTGCTTTGCCCATACCCGGCATCATTCCCATGATACCTTCCATGCCACCCATCTGCTGCATTTGTTCAAGCTGGCTGCGAAGGTCGTTCATGTTGAACTGACCTTTCATCATCCGCTTCATCATGCGTTCGGCTTGTTCAGCCTCGATGGTTTCTTGTGCTTTTTCTACAAGCGATACGATATCGCCCATGCCAAGAATTCGGCTGGCGATACGCTCGGGGTGGAATTCCTCAAGCGCGTCCACCTTCTCGCCAAGGCCGACGAACTTGATCGGCTTGCCAGTGACCGCCCGCATTGAAAGTGCTGCGCCGCCACGACCATCACCATCCATACGTGTTAGCACAACGCCGGAGATGCCAATCTGGCCATCGAACTGTTCGGCTACGTTCACCGCGTCTTGGCCCGTAAGACCATCGACGACTAGCAGTGTTTCACGAGGCGAGGCAACATCGCGGACAGCCTGAACCTCGGCCATTAACTCTTCGTTAATGTGCAGGCGGCCAGCAGTATCGAGGATATAAACGTCATATCCACCGAGTGTTGCCTGTTGTTTGGCGCGTTTGGCAATTTGTTCAGGTTTTTGACCTTCAACGATTGGAAGCGTATCAACACCAATCTGTTTGCCCAGCACTTCAAGCTGATGCATCGCTGCAGGGCGGTAGATGTCCAACGAGGCCATCAAAACGCGCTTATTCTCTTTTTCCTTAAGGCGCTTCGCCAACTTGGCTGTTGTCGTCGTCTTACCGGAACCTTGCAGACCAACCATAAGGATTGGCGCAGGTGGAGTGTCTATCTTAAGCGACCCAGCATCAGCATCGTCGCCCGAAAGCATCGCCACCATTTCGTCGTTAACGATTTTAACAACTTGCTGGCCTGGCGTGATGGATTTCGTAACGGCTTGTCCCGTTGCGCTTTCCTGTACAGCCTTAACGAAATCACGGGCCACCGGCAGGGAAACGTCAGCCTCGAGCAATGCTACACGGACTTCGCGGAGCGCGGTGGCAACGTCTGCATCCGATAGCGCACCTTGCTTGGTTAGCTTGTCAAAGACGCCGCCTAGGCGATCTGATAAATTCTCAAACATCACGGTGCCCTCCATGGGCGAATAACAAACGACAAGCGCACCAGTGGGCGTAACACGCTGACTGGTGGCGATCCTGACATAAGCTCAGGACCGGAAGTTTTAAACCTTCCGGGAGTTAGCTGGTGCAATAGAGGATATATTTGTTAGGGTCAAGCAATGGATAAATGGGGGTGGATATGCACGTAGTTCTATTACGCGGCATCAACGTCGGGGGCCATAACAAGCTACCGATGGCGGAGCTTAAGGATGTATTAAACGAATTGGGTGCGCACGATGTGCAAACCTATATCCAGTCCGGCAACGCTGTAATGCAGGGCTATATTGCTGCCGACGCAATTTCCGATGCTATCGAGAAAACCAAGGGTTTCCGTCCAAAGGTCATGGTCTTCCCGATAGGGCTGTTCGCTCAAATCGCGAACGCCAGCCAGTTTCCAACGGATGACGGGAAGGCGTTGCACATATGGTTCCTTTCGGGCGAATCCGATTTTGACAGTGTGAAGGCGGATGCACTCGCGATTCCCTCTGAAAGCTATCTTGTAACGGAACACGCGATTTACCTGCACGCTCCCGATGGAATCGGGCGTTCCAAACTTGCGGCCAAGATCGAAAGCCTTGCCGGTGTGCCCGCAACCGCCCGCAACTGGAACACGGTACGCAAGCTGTTGGCCTTGGCAAACGCCTGACGCGGGGTTATGTGCAGCCCATGACAAAAACAACCGTAGCCGCCCTATACCATTTCACCCGTTTCGCGGACCCTGTCGCGATGCGTGGACCCTTGCAAGACCTGTGCGACGCGCACGGGGTTAAAGGATCGTTACTGATCGCAGGCGAGGGGGTTAACGGCACGATTGCAGGAACGCGCGCTGGGATTGATACGGTGTTGGCATATCTGCGGGCATTGCCCGGTTGTGCGGATCTGGAACATAAAGAAAGCTTCGCGTCGGACATGCCGTTCCTTCGCATGAAGGTGAAGTTGAAAAAGGAGATCGTCACGATGGGTCAGCCGCAGGTGGACCCGACCCTGAATGTTGGCAATTACGTCATGCCCGAGGATTGGAACGATCTGATCTCGCAAGAAGATGTAGTGCTGATTGATACGCGCAACGACTATGAATTCTCGATCGGTACATTTGAAGGCGCGGTAGATCCTGAAACCGCCAGCTTTCGCGATTTTCCCGCGTGGTGGGAAAAGAACAAAGACCGGTTCCACAATAAACGTGTGGCGATGTTCTGCACAGGCGGTATTCGCTGCGAGAAATCCACCAATTATCTGCTGGGCGAGGGTGTTGAAGACGTGTTCCACCTCAAAGGTGGCATTCTGAAATACCTCGAGGAAATCCCACAGGAAAAATCCATGTGGGAAGGCGAATGCTTTGTCTTCGACAGCCGCGTTTCTGTCGGGCACGGCCTCGAGGAGGGTCCTTACCACCTGTGTTACGCATGCCGTCGCCCGATCTCCGATGCAGATATGGAACGTGATGCATTTGAAAAAGGTGTTAGTTGCCACCAATGCATCAACGAGCATTCTGACGAGCGCCGTGAAAGATTTCGCGAGCGCCAAAAGCAAGTGGTGTTAGCCGAAAAACGTGGCGGTAAGCACATAGGTGAGCGCAAGGACGTGCGGGGCTAGGTTGGCACCAGCGTGCGCTCCTTAATTGGCAAGTGCACAATGGCGGAGAACGCGCCGACACCAACGCCAACCCACCACACGGCGGTATAGCTGCCGTAGAGGTCATACATTCTACCGCCCAGCCAGACGCCAAGGAACGACCCGAGTTGGTGACTGAAGAATACGATGCCATAGAGGGTTCCCATGTACCGCAACCCGTAAATGTGTGCGATCAGGCCCGACGTCAGCGGCACTGTCGCCAACCATAACGACCCCATCGAGATGGAAAATACGATTACGGTTAGTGGAGTGATCGGAAGCATAATAAACACCGCCGCTACCAAGGTGCGACCGGTGTAAATCGCAGCCAACAGGTATTTCTTGGAATACCGGTTGCCTAGATAGCCCGCATAAATCGTACCACCAATGTTAGCGATACCGATCAGCGCGATGGATATTGCCCCCAATGCGGATGTTGTCGTGACCCCCAATGATGCCAGCGCCCCACCGGGGTCGATGGAGCCGCAGGCCTCCGTAATAAAAGCGGGGAAGTGGGCGGTGATGAAGGCCAACTGGTAGCCACACGAAAAGAAGCCGACGAATATCAGCGTGTACGACGGGTCTTTGAACGCCTTAATAAGGTTTTGCCCCATGCTCTCTTGCAATTCGGCCTTGGTGACTTGCGGCTCGGCTCGCATCATGGGTAACAGCAGGATTGCCAGTAAGATTACACCGGCAAAGATCGTGAAGACCTGCGACCAGCTCATCATCGATAACAAATATTCCGCTATTGGTGGACCAAATATCTGGCCGGCTGATCCCGCCGCCGTAGCAATCGCCAAAGCCATGGAGCGGTTCTCGTCTGACGCGGCGCGGCCGACCACGGCTAATACTACGCCAAACCCTGTACCCGCGATGCCGAATCCCACAAGGATTGAAACCATCTGGTGCGCTTCAGGTGTTACCGCCATGCTGCTGAGCACCAATCCGACGGAATATATCAAGGCGCCCGCGGTGATCGCACGCCTGTCGCCCAACTTCTCCGCTAAAGCGCCGAAAATTGGCTGCCCAATGCCCCATGCAAGGTTTTGAATGGCGATGGCGAAAGAGAACTCGGCTCTCGGCCAGTTGAAATCTGTCGCTATAGGAATCTGAAACACGCCGTAGGATGCGCGAATGCCGAAACTGATAAGCAGAATTAGGCCACCGCCGATTAGGACGGGTGTGAATAGTGTGGATTTTTGTGACATTGGAGATTCCGGAAAAAAGTTCGCCTCACATTGGAAGGAAATTACCGAAGCTTCAAACGAATTCCTGTTAACAATGCCATTACGTCCCGTTATGAATTAATAATTGTTCAACCGGAGAAACGCATGGCCCTAGGCCCGGTCCACACATTCAGAACCCTCGTTGCGACAGGCGAGCTTAAAGATGACGCAGCACAGCGCTTTGCGGTTGAAAAATTGCAACTGCTGCACACGCGGTTGGATGAATATAATGCGGCGAAGCCGACGCTCGCCGGTTTTGGGCTGTTTGGTTGGGGGCGCGAGAGGATTACGCAAACCGAAATCAAGGGCCTTTACCTTTACGGGGGTGTCGGGCGCGGAAAATCCATGCTGATGGATATGTTTTTCTATACCGTCAACGTCAGGAAAAAACGTCGGGTGCATTTCCATGAATTCATGCAGGAGGTGCATGATGGAATTTTCGAGGCACGTAAACACCACGAAAAAGACCCGATTGAACCCGTCGCCAAGGCTATTGCAACCGAGGCGCATCTGCTGTGTTTCGACGAGATGCAGATCGCGGACATTACCGATGCAATGATTGTGGGGCGGCTTTTTGAAAAACTGTTCGCGCGGGGCGTAGTGATCGTTTCTACCTCTAACCGTCATCCGGACGAACTTTATAAAGACGGTCTGAACCGCCATCTATTCCTGCCGTTTATTGAGAAAATCAAAGAACATCTGGAAGTCTATCATCTGGCAAGCGAAATGGATCATCGTCTGGGCGGACAGAAAAGCCCTGAGCTTTATTTCACGCCGCTGGACGAAGTGTCAAAGCGTGAAATGGATTCTGCATGGGACGTTCTTACTGAAGGCAACGCCGTTCCCAAGACGTTGCAGGTGAAAGGGCGCGATGTCGTAATACCATCCTTTTATGATGGTGCGGGGCGGTTCACCTTCGAACAGCTTT
This sequence comes from uncultured Rhodobacterales bacterium, assembly GCA_937901055.1. Lineage (GTDB taxonomy): Bacteria > Pseudomonadota > Alphaproteobacteria > Rhodobacterales > Rhodobacteraceae > NORP23. The sequence goes on along the minus strand of CALCGO010000088.1, from coordinate 4,472 downwards.
GCGAAACGCCGCTGGGTGCTGTGGATTATCTGGCGATTTCAAAAGCGGTGGATGTGTTGTTGCTGGACGATATTCCCAAAATGTCCAAGGAAAAGGGCAACGAGGCAAAACGATTTATCCTGCTGGTTGATACGTTGTACGAGGCCAAAGTTCGGCTGATTTGTTCCGCGGATGATGTACCGGACCGCCTTTACCAAGAGGGCAAAGGCGCGTGGCAATTTAAGCGGACGACCTCACGGTTGGAAGAAATGCAAACGGCGGAATGGGGAAGAATCGACGACACGACGACCCTATCGACGTAATTGGTCAAGCAAACTGAGCGTTGCATAACCGTCAGCTAACACACCTTCAGAAACTTGAAACGCCTGAATGGCCTCGATGGTTTTTGGGCCTATCATCCCGTCGATCGCACCGACATCAAAGCCGCGCTCATGCAACAGCGTTTGTATTTCGTGTTGATTTGCGCGGGTCATTGGCGTGTCCTTGCGCGGCCAGTTTGCATGGAAAGGGCCATCCCCATTGATGCGATCCGACAAGTGGCCAACGGCGAGAGAATACGACACCGACATGTTATATTGTCGGATCACTTGGAAATTCGGAAAAACCGCGAAGATTGGGCCATTTGCACCGGCTGGGGCCAGAAGGGCGATGCTTCTGTGGTTGGGGATTTTATCGCCGGCTGGGGTGCGCACACCACGTGCGTTCCAGAAGGTTGCAGTTTGGGGCTCGTATTCTCCGATTAACGAATAGTTGAACTCGGGCGGGAGCGTGACCTCTACTCCCCATGGCTGATCCTTTTCCCACCCCAGATCGTGTAAGTGGTTCGCAGTGGACGCCAATGCGTCGGCCGGATTATCGGACCATATGTTCGCCTGCCCGTCGCGATTCTGATCGACGCCAAAGCGCAGATAAGTTGTAGGCATGAACTGCGTGTGGCCCATGGCCCCGCCGGTGCTGCCCAGCATACCGGATGGCGTCACATCTCCACGGTTCAGGATTTCAAGCGCCCCGAGTAGTTCGGCTTCTGCAAATTCGCTGCGCCGGCCGTTATGTGCAGCATTGGCGAGGGCCTTGATCGTATACGTACCGCCACGAAAAGCGCCGAAATTTGTTTCCATACCCCAAATGGCCAACAGTATTTCACTGTCGACGCGATACTTTCTCTCAAGCGTCCGCAATAACCCGTACGTGGATCGCGCTTTGGACTTGCCTGTGGAAATACGGGTGGCCGATACGGCGCTGTCCAGATATTCCCAGATTGGGCGAACGAATTCCGCCTGATTTTCGTCAGTTGTTCTGGTGCGCGGGTCGTATGTCACCTTGTGAAAGGCAGCGTCGAAGGTTGTCGTGGAAATTCCCGCAGCGAGGGCCTTGATGCGAAATTCGTTGCGCCAGATTTCGAAATCAGATGCCGCACGAGCCACGGGCACGGAAACCTGTGCTGTAGCCAATGCCGGAAAACAACTGGCGAGTGCGATTAGGATATATAGTAAACCTCGTGTCATAGGGCAGAGTAACGATTTCCCCCTCCGCGCGAAACTACTTCTTCCGTTTCACGCGTTTGGCGTCCTTGCTGCGGCCGATTTTCGCGCGTTTGTGTTTGCGGTTTGGACCGCCACGCGATTTACCACCCTGCACGGGTTTCATGGCCTTGCCTTCCAGCTCCAACAACTCGAACAACAACCCGCCGGTGACGGGAACCGCCTCGGCCAAGCGGACCTTGGCCTTCATTCCGAGACTTATGACCATGCGGGAGCGCTCACCGGTTAAGGTTTGCGCGTCAGCGTCATGATGGAAGTATTCGCGCCCCAAATGCGAGATGGGGATGATGCCGTCAGCACCAGTTTCGTTCAGTTTCACGAACAGGCCGAAACGGGCGATGCCGGATACTTTGCCGTCGAACTCGTTACCGATGCGTTCTGACAAGTAAGCTGCCAGATAGCGATCGGTTGTATCGCGCTCGGCCAACATCGAACGCCGCTCGGTTTTGCTGATGTGCTCAGCTGTTTCTTCAAGCCCGGCTTCTTCCTCGGGCGTTTGGCCATCATCGCCCCAGCCGTGCGCCTTGATCAAAGCGCGGTGCACGATCAAATCGGCATAGCGACGGATAGGCGAAGTGAAATGGGCGTATCGCTGCAAAGCCAAACCAAAATGCCCGTAGTTGGATTGGGAGTAATACGCCTGCGTCATGGACCGTAGAACGGACATGGAAATCACTTCGGAATGCTCTGTTCCGGCAGCCGCATCCAGCAGTTTGTTCAACTGCGCCGTCTTCAGAACCTGCCCTTTGGCCAAGGTTAGCCCAACGCTTTCAACCGTCTCTCGCAAGCCTTCCAGCTTTTCGGGGTTCGGTTCTTCATGGACACGGTAAAGCAGGTGCATCCGCTTGGCTTCCAGCGTTTCAGCCGCACAAACATTGGCGAGGACCATAAATTCCTCGACCAACTTATGCGCATCGAAACGATCCCGAAAGGCAACGGAAAGTACTTCGCCACCGTCAGCGAGGATGATTTTGCGTTCGGGAAGATCAAGGTGCAACGGTTGGCGTTTCTTCGTTTCCTTACGAACGGCGAAATAGGCGTTCCACAGTGGCTTGATACCGTGCTCGATCAAAGGCGCGGCTTCGGTGTCTGGGTTGCCATCTGCCGCCGCTTGGGCCTGTTCGTATGACAGAGAGGCTGGGGATTGCATCAGGCCACGCGTAAACCGATGCCCGATTTTACGGCCAGCAGCGTTGAGTTGGATTTCCAAAGCAATGCACGGGCGATCTACGCCTTCATGCAACGAACACAAATCGCCAGACAGGCTGTCAGGCAGCATCGGAACCACGCGGTCAGGGAAGTAGGACGAGTTTCCACGTTTGCGGGCCTCGCGGTCCAGTGCAGAATTAGGGCGCACGTAATGCGCAACATCAGCGATGGCGACCCAGACGATATGACCGCCCTCATTTTTAGGATCAGGATCGGGCAATGCACAAATGGCATCGTCATGGTCGCGTGCATCGGATGGGTCGATCGTGAACAACGGAAGGTGACGAAGATCTTCGCGTTTGCCCAGCTTGACGGGTTTGGCTTTCAGGGCCTCTTCCTCGACCTTATCGGGGAAGGTGACGGGGATACCGTGTTCGTGGATGGCGATGAGCGATACGGATTTAGGCGCAGTTGCATCGCCTAAACGTGCCGTGATCTTGGCTTTGGGCAAACCCATGCGGACTTTGCCGATCTGGGTGGCCTCCACTAGCTCACCTTCGCGGGCACCGTTTCGGTCGCCCGGGGCAATCTGCCATTCCTTGCTGGACTTTTTATCCACCGGAATAACCCGTCCGCCGTATTCTGCCTGGTTGAATATCCCGAGGATCACCGCAGCCGAGCTGCCGATCTTGCGGATCAGGCGACCCTCGTAAGGGGCGTGCTCCTCGCCGGTTTTGGTCAAACGGCAGAGAATTTTGTCACCAATCCCAAGCGCCGGATTATCTTTCATGGGAATGATCAGGATGGTTGGCGCGTGTTCCTCGCCCTTCCAGTTGGCGGGTTCAGCGAATAGGTCGCCATCGGCGTCTATGGCGGTGATTTGCAACAGCTCGACGTTTTGCAGAGTGCCTGTCTCGCGGATCGTGTTGCGGGTTTTTTGCAAATGGCCCTCAGCGCGCAACTCGCGCAAAATGCGCTTCAGCTCGATCCGGTCCTGGCCTTTGATGCCAAAAGCCTTCGCGATGTCGCGTTTGCTTGTGGTCTTGGCGTTATCTTTGATCCATTCGAGGATCTGTTCTTTTGTAGGAAAATGTTTCATGACGCCCTGTAACACGCAGTTTGCAAGGCGTCATGTGAATTAATGCGTAGGCAGCAGTTTCCGTCGCCAGTTCGGTTTCCAAGATTGCCGGACTATTCGTCCTTCGCATCAGCCTTTTTCTTGGCCGGAGCTTTCTTCTTTGCTGGCGCCTTCTTTTTTGCCGCTGGTTTCTTTTTCGCGGCAGGCTTTTTCTTAGCCGCTGGTTTTTTGCGCGGCTTCTTCGTAGCAGCCTTCGCATTAACCAGTTCAATTGCGTCTTCGAGCGTTACGTCTGCTGGTTCGGTGCCTTTTGGTAAGGTTGCGTTAATCTTTTCCCACTTCACGTAAGGCCCATACCGACCATCCATGACGTTCAGGGCGCCACCATCCGGATGTTCGCCCAGTTCGTGCAGCGGTTTAGCTGCGGCACCGCGGCCACCGCGGGCGGCCTTTTGGGCGATCATTTCCACGGCGCGGTTCATGCCGATGGTAAACACATCCTCTGCCTCTTTAAGGTTGGCGTAAAGTCGGCCGTGTTTGACAAATGGACCATAGCGCCCAATACCAGCTTCGATCATCTCGCCATCTTCGGGATGCGGGCCGATTTCGCGCGGCAAGTTCAGTAAAAGTAAGGCTTTTTCAAGATCCATTTCATCCGCAGCCCAGCCCTTGGGCAGGCTGGCACGCGGTGGCTTTGGTTGCTC
>CALCGO010000087.1 GCA_937901055.1 uncultured Rhodobacterales bacterium | reverse complement strand
GCATCATAGACATCGGCGAAGAAGGATTCGAACGCATCTATCTCGTCAATCGAAAGGACGTCATCCCCCTCCAACCGCCGCCCAGTCACAGGCGAGCGTGGCGGCAAAGGCCGCGCTTCAACAGGATCGGTCAGGTAAAACTCGAGCTCCATCGCGGTTACGGCGGTCAAACCCGCCGCTTTATACCGGTCCATCACTCGCGCCAGAACTTGGCGGGGGTCAACCGGTGACGGTGCACCGTCTTCCTGCCACATCCACAAAGGCACCATCGCTGTCGGGCGCTTCAGCCAATCCATCGGGATCAACCCACGCCCCGTCGGCCGCGCAAATCCATCCGCATCGCCGGTATCAAACACCAGCGGATTGTTGTCAGTATCTGTGCCCCAAATATCCACCGTGCTGATAGATAGCGGCATACGCGCCCCTTCGGACAAAATCTTCTGCGCTTGCGCAACGGGCAACCGTTTGCCGCGCCAAACCCCGTTCAAATCCACAACAGCAGCACGAACGCTACTTATGTCCGGCTGGTTTTCCAACCACATCATCGCATCGGTAGATGTCATGTAAACTCCAAGTTACCACTGGACGCTATCGGAAAGCTGTTGCCGTCAACTGTCAATCGGATTCTCGCCGTTGCACCAAAAATTCCTTTGTGACGCCACTGGTTTAAGGCTACAACGAGCCAATTCTCTTTTACATAAATACTCAAATTCAATACAGGCCGACAAAATGAAACACCTAAGCTTTTTAACCCTCGGGCTGGTTTCCATATTTTCCACGGCACATGCACAAGATTCCCTGACAATCGGATATTTCAACGAATGGCCCCTGCCCGCACATTACGGCCAAACGTCCGGAGCGTACGACGAGGTGTTAGGCGCAAAAACCGAATGGGCGACTTACGATTCCAGCACCGCGATGTTTGCCGCACTTGAGACAGGCGACATCCAGATCGCGCTTTCCCAAGGCCTCGTCCCGTTTCTGGTGGTTGCTACCGCTGGACTGGATTTTAAGGTTGTTGATATCGCGGTTTCGTATCCCGCAAATGAAAACTGCTTCGTGCATCCGGATTTACGGTTTTCCCCGAACAACGCGGCGGCTTTAATTGGCGCAACGGTCGCGCTACCTGTTGGCACAATCACACATTTTAACCTGAACCGGACCCTGACCGATTTCGGCATCGACCCCGCCAGTCTGGAAATGACCAATATGGCACCCGCACAAGCGGCCGCAGCTCTGACACAAGGCAAGGTCGACATCGCGTGCGGTTGGGGACCAGCGCGAAGCACGTTACAAGATTTTGGCACTGTGCTTCTCGACAATGATCAGAAAGCCGAAATCGGCATCAAGAACTACGACACCATCGTTATTCGCTCCAGTTTCGGCGCAGATAATCCCGATATTGTTGCAAAGTTCTTGAAGGTTACTGGGGAACTTAACGCGGCCTACACTGCCAACGCCGCTAGAATGATTCCAAGCATTGCGGCGCCCTTGAATATGTACGAGGGCACCGTCGCAGCCTCAATGCAAGGCTTCACATTTCCGGCGGTAACCGCGAAGCTCGGCGAAAACTGGCTAGGCGGCGGCGTCCAGATCCATCTAAAACAACTGGCTGATTTCTTCGTTCAACAGGGGACAATGGACAAATCGTTGGATAATTACACCGACGCGGTCGATGACACCTATCTGCGAACAGCCGCAGACTTACCGCTAATCGAAGCAGAATAGCGCAAAAATCCACCCTTGCGGCGGATTTGCCCTCTTGCCTAATCACAGACATTAATTGCATTAATTTGCATGTATAAATATAAGCGCCCTAAAGGGTCACGAAATCAAACGGGAGGGCGGACGTCAAAATGACCAAGCATCACCAGCCACAGCTCGATACTTCGCCACAGGTTAGCGACGAAATCCGCCACACCACATGTTATATGTGTGCGTGTCGTTGCGGAATTAACGTCCACCTTCGCGATGGCAAAGTCGCCTATATCGAGGGCAACAAAGACCATCCGGTCAACCAGGGCGTTCTATGTGCCAAAGGTTCGGCGGGCATCATGCAACACTACGCTCCATCGCGGCTACGCGCCCCGATGAAACGGGTTGGCGAACGTGGCGAAGGCAAGTTTGAAGAGATTTCGTGGGACGAAGCCTTCGATATCGCCGCTGGTTGGTTGAAGCCAATCCGCGAAGAAGCTCCTGAAAAATTGGCATTTTTCACCGGCCGTGACCAATCTCAATCCTTCACAAGCTGGTGGGCGCAGGCGTTCGGCACTCCAAATTACGCAGCCCACGGCGGTTTCTGTTCGGTCAACATGGCGGCTGGTGGCATCTATACGATGGGCGGCGCATTCTGGGAATTCGGCGCGCCCGACTGGGACAACACCAAACTGTTCATGATTTTCGGTGTGGCCGAAGATCATGACTCCAACCCGATCAAAATCGGTCTGGGCAAGTTGAAAAAACGTGGCGCCAAAGTCATCGGCGTTAACCCGATCCGTTCTGGCTATAACGCGATTGCCGACGAATGGGTCGGCATTACGCCGGGCACTGACGGCTTGTTCATTCTGTCGATGATTCATGAATTGCTGAAGTCCGGCAACGTCGATCTCGACTATCTGATTCGCTACACGAACATGCCGTTCTTGGTTAATCAGGACAAAGACAGCGACGAACACGGTCTTTTCGTTCGCGATGCTGACGGCAAAGAACTGGTTTGGGATCGCGTCAAAAACGAAGCGGTCGCGTGGGATGTCAAAGGCGTCAAGCCCGAGATGAAGGGTACGTATGAAGTTAACGGCGTGCCGTGTACGCCGTCCTTCATGCTGCTGGCTGACAAATATCTGGCTGATGAATACACACCCGAAGCGGTCGCTGATCGCGTCGGTATCTCGGCGGATCGCATCAAAGGTATCGCTGCCGAGTTGGCGAAAGTAGCCTTTGGCGAACAGATTGTGCTTGATCGCCCGTGGACAGATTTCCGTGGTGAAAAGCACGAGCAGATGATCGGTCGCCCGGTTTCCTTCCACTCCATGCGTGGGATTTCGGCGCACTCCAATGGTTTCCAGACCGCACGGGCTTTGCACACATTGCAAATCATGCTCGGATCGGTCGAAGTTCCGGGTGGTTTCCGCTTCAAGCCGTCCTATCCAAAGCCCGTGTCGGCACACCCGAAACCGCACCACAAAGTTACCCCTGGCAAGCCGCTAGATGGCCCGCACTTGGGTTACCCACGCGGTCCCGAGGATTTGGCGCTCGATTCAAACGGCAATGCCAAGCGTATCGACAAAGCGTTCACATGGGAAAACCCGCTGTCGGCCCACGGCCTAATGCACATGGTTATTTCCAATGCCCATGCGGGTGATCCGTACAAGATCGACACGCTGTTCATGTATATGGCGAACATGTCGTGGAACAGTTCCATGAACACGACAGGTGTGATGGACATGCTGACGGACAAGGATGAGAACGGCGATTACGTCATCCCGCACATCATCTATTCCGATGCGTATTCATCTGAAATGGTTGCGTTCTCGGATCTGATTTTCCCTGACACGACCTATCTTGAGCGTCACGACTGTATCAGCCTTCTCGATCGCCCTATTTGCGAGCCTGACGCAATAGCAGACAGCATCCGCTGGCCCGTTGTTGAACCTGACCGCGACGTTCGCGGCTTCCAGACGGCGCTTATCCAGCTTGGTGCAAAACTCGGCCTACCGGGTTTTGTGAAAGAGGACGGCACCGACAAGTTCGAGGATTA
>CALCGO010000086.1 GCA_937901055.1 uncultured Rhodobacterales bacterium | reverse complement strand
ACGCAAGGCTGGTGACGCATTGAGGGCGGCGAAGGTGGCTGGCATGATAAACGCGGCGCATGACCTAAGCGACGGTGGTTTGGCAATTGCGGCCGCGGATATGGCGTTGGCAGCAAACCTTGGTGTTACGATTGACGGCGAAGGCGCTGGCTGGTTCTTTGGCGAGGACCAAGCACGGTATCTGGTTGCTTGTGATGCGAACAAAGCTGATACGCTGGTCGCACTATTCGAGGCACAGGATGTTCCTGCGGCCAAGGTCGGGTCTGTGGGTGGTGATGCATTGACGCTTGGCACCGACATCATCCCGCTTACGTCCATTCGTGAAGTCTTCGATACCGGCCTGACCAAGGTCGCTGTCTAAAGTTTTTCTAAACTTTTCCGCATTATGCTCCGCTCGTCGTGACACTTCGCGGCGAGAGGAGGTGATGTATGTGAACCCACATAATTACAGACTTCTGATCGTGATCCTGATGGCATTCAGCTTGATGGTTGCGATCATAAGGCTCTATCTCGGGCAATAGCCCAATAAAGCCGAGGCCCGCAGCACGAACTGCGGGCCTCACTTAAAGGTGATTTCTGTGAAACCAACTACAGACTTCCCTCTATATACAGCCGAACCCCTAACAAATCAATAACGTCGCACCCCTTGCACCTGCCTCTTCGCGGCCTTAAATTCAGCCCAACAATTATCGGGAGATTCCGCATATGGCTATTGAAGCCCACACGATCGAAGCCCTCATTCAAGAGGCATTTCCGTCCGCCAAAGTCGTGATTGACGATCTTGCGGGAGATGGCAATCACTACGCGGCAACCGTTATTGCGAGCGAATTCAAAGGTCTGAACCGTGTTAAGCAACATCAATTGGTTTACGCGGCCCTGAAAGGCAAGATGGACGGGGCGCATGGCGAATTGCATGCGTTGGCGTTAACGACGAAAGCGCCTGAATAGGTGGAATTCTGGAAGCTGATAATCCTTGGTGTTGTAGGGTTGCTGGTAGCAGCGATCTTGATCGAGGTTTGGCTGAAACGGGGCAAACTGCCAACAACATTGGCGGACACCGTCGGTAAGGAAAGTAGCCATGCTCAGGCGAATAAGCCGGACTTGGGAATGGAAGCAATAGACATGGATGTGGTGCGTGAGGCCGAACGGCTGAACACCACGCTCGAGCGTAAAAATTCGATATATCGAAAGTAAATCAAGGAAGAAACAATGACAAACGCAGCAGATACAATCAAAGCCGACATCACAGACAACAACGTTGTTTTGTTCATGAAAGGCACCTCGCAGGCCCCTCAGTGCGGGTTTTCCAGCAAAGTTGCCGGAATTCTGAACTACATGGGCGTTGAATTCAAAGACGTTAACGTTCTGGCTGATGAAGGTGTTCGCCAAGGCATCAAGGATTTTTCGGATTGGCCGACGATTCCGCAGCTTTACGTCAAAGGCGAGTTTGTCGGTGGCTGTGACATCATCATCGAGATGACGCTTTCAGGCGAGTTGGACACACTATTTACGGACGGCGACATCGCGTTCAACAAAGAAGCGTCCGATAAAATTCGCGAAGCAAACGGCTAAGCTTTTTTTCAAATTCAGGTATTTGGCCCTGCCTTCGCGGCGGGGCTTTTTTATGCGCGCTCTATCTCGTCGGCCAGTTCTTCGAGGCGCAGCACCGCATCCTCGTAGGAACGCATCAGCACGTCTTCGTTCGGAAAGGCCTTGGGGGCCGCAGATGCAAGGGCGGCGTTGCGAACTTCAGCAGCGCGAACCTGACCTTCAAGTTCTTTGACCCGTTCTGCGGAGGCGCGCGCCTCCCATTCCAGTTCTTTGATTTTATCGGCCAGCATAAGGCCAGACATCAGCAACATGCGCGCTTCGGTAACGCGGCCAATCTGGGCTTGGAGGATGTCGGCCTCGGCGCTCAGTAGTTTGGCGGCAGCCTCGAGATGTGGTTCTTCGCCCTCGTTACAGGCGAGTGCGAAATTGCGATTGCCGATGGTTACGTTGACTTCAGGCATTGGTGCTTCCTTCCAACAACGGGCCGATTTGTTTGATCAACTCGTTTATTTCAACCAAATCGCTTTCGCGTTCTTGTCGAAATCCGGCCAATTGTTCGCGCAACGCAGCGTTGGTTTTCTGAGACTCGTCAAGGCTGTTATTCAGCCCTTCCCGAGCGGCTAGCGCCGCTGATATACGGTCTGTTGCTAATTTAAGACGGTCTTCCAATGTCTTCAATTCATTCATTTCTGTTCTTCCCGCGTCAATCTAGGCGTCTGCGAATCGCAATTTGATGCTTCTGGAAGGACTATAACCACATTTCGCGCGATTTACCGCTCTTTTGAGTTACCTCGATACTTGACCCTAATGACGGGGCTGATATCAACACGGGGAACCTCTTTTTAAAGGATACCACCGTGAACATTGATGACCTTCGCAATCAGCACCCCGACCATTGGAATAAAGCCGCCGCGTTGCGGATGTTGGCAATCGACGCGGTTCAGGCCGCGAACTCCGGTCACCCCGGGATGCCGATGGGTATGGCCGATGTAGCCACGGTTCTTTTCGAAAAACATATGAAGTTCGATGCCTCTGCCCCACGTTGGCCAGATCGGGATCGCTTTGTTTTGTCTGCGGGTCATGGGTCAATGCTGCTGTACGGGCTGCTGCACCTGACGGGCTACGAGGATATGACGATCGAAGAGATCGCCAACTTCCGCCAGATGGGCGCAAAAACAGCTGGGCATCCTGAATACGGTCACGCCGAGGGGATCGAATGTACCACAGGCCCTTTGGGCCAAGGTATTGCCACCGCAGTTGGTATGGCGATGGGTGAGCAATCCATGGCGGCACGATTTGGCAAAAAGATCGTTGACCACCACACTTACGTGATCGCTGGTGACGGCTGCCTAATGGAAGGCATCAGCCACGAAGCAATCGGGTTGGCAGGCAAACAACAGCTTGGCAAACTCATTGTTCTTTGGGATGACAACGGGATTTCTATTGATGGCAAGGTCGAGCTTTCCGATATCACGGACCAGATGAACCGCTTTGCGGCTTCGGGTTGGTCTGTATTTTCGTGCGACGGGCATGACCCGGACGCAATCGACAAAGCTATTACGCAGGCGAAGCAAAGCCCGCGGCCTTCGCTGATTGCGTGTAAAACGCATATCGGTTTTGGCTCCCCTTCCAAGCAGGACACATCCGGCGCGCATGGAGCACCGCTTGGTGCGGAAGAAATTGCCTTGGTTCGCAAGGCTTATGGCTGGCGTTCCGGCCCATTCAAAATTCCTGCGGACATCAAGTCTGCATGGGAAGCGATCGGGTCGCGCGGTGCTGCCGATCATGCGGCATGGGTAGAACGTAAAACCTCCATTTCCGAACGCAAACAGGGCGAATTTGATCGTGTTGTCGCAAATGTCGCCCCTAAACGCCTTGGGTCTGCTGTGCGCGGGCTCAAAAAACAGATAACGGCAGATTTGCCGAAGATGGCGACACGAAAATCCAGCGAGATGACTTTGGCGGCGATCAATCCGGTGATGCCGGAAACGATTGGTGGGTCGGCTGATTTGACGGGCTCGAACAATACGCTAACGGCGGATATGGGTACGTTTGATGCGGATAACCGTGGCGGTCGCTACGTTTACTACGGCATCCGCGAGCATGGCATGGCGGCAGCGATGAATGGTCTGGCCCTGCATGGCGGTTGTGCGCCTTACGGCGGTACATTCATGGTGTTCAGCGATTATGCCAAAGGCGCGATGCGTTTGTCGTCGTTGATGGGCATTCGGGCTGTCTACGTTTTGACCCACGATTCCATTGGTTTGGGCGAAGACGGCCCGACACACCAACCTATCGAGCATCTGGCGATGATGCGGGCAATGCCCAACTTTAACGTCTTCCGCCCTGCCGACACGGTTGAAACAGCCGAAGCATGGGAATTGGCGTTGTCAGCCGAGAGCACGCCTTCAGCACTGGCGCTGACGCGCCAAGGGTTGCCGACGGTTCGCACCAAGCACACCAACAAAAACCTGACCGCACAGGGCGCTTATGTTCTGAAAGATGCGGAAAACAAACGTCAGGCCATTTTGTTGGCGACAGGGTCCGAAGTTGAAATCGCCCTTGCTGCTCAGGAAATTCTGGAAGCCAAAGGCATCGGCACGCGCGTCGTCTCTATGCCATGTTGGGAGCTGTTTGAGGCGCAGGATGAAAAGTATCGCAAACGCGTTCTGCCCGCAGGTTCTGTCCGTGTCGGGATCGAAGCCGCGGCGCGTTTCGGTTGGGATAAATGGCTAACTGGCGAGCGCGGTAATTCGAAGAAGGCCGCTTTCGTTGGCATGGAGGGTTTCGGTGCCTCCGCTCCGATCAACGAGCTATATGCGCATTTCGGCATCACCGCCGAAAACGTCGTCGAAAAAGTCGAAGCACTTTTGACGTAATTCGCGACGACATGAAACAGGGCTGGCCCGCTTATCTAAAACGGGCCAGTATGCGGCATGGATAACAAAACAGCATTCTGGATAGCGTTGATTATCGTCTGTATTTTTGCGGCCGATATCTTCTATTTTGAATGGCGCCTTCTGGTTTTCCTTGGCAAGCTGGTCGCGGACGCTAGCGATTGGCTGGCTTTCTGGCGCAGGATATGACCTGTTCGCCTAACGTTGAGTCTTTCAGGTAACAATCCGCTTAAAGCGAAGAATTTTGCATTTTAGGGATTCCTTTAACGAATCACTTGTGACATGATTCGAATAGATGCGCAGCAAGCGCACGTTTGAGGCAGTTACAATGGAACAGGTATCCATCAAAAACGGTTTTACCGGCATTCTGGCATCGCTCGGAATTATTGCTGGTGCAGCGTTTTTCACCTATGCAGCCCTGCAAGGGGAATATGGCATGTTCCGCCTGTTCCAGATTCAGGCACAAGAAAGCCGCCTTCTCGCTGAACTCGAAGTTCTTGCCGACAACCACAATCGACTGCAAAACCGGACGCATCGGTTGTCGAACGAATACCTCGATCTTGACCTGCTGGACGAGCAGGCCCGCAAAGTTCTGGGGCTGGCACGTGGTGATGAAATCGTTATCCGTTAAGCTTTTTTCCCTTTTTTAATATCCGCAAAGCTCCGTTGTAAAAATGGGGGTATTTTTTGTTGTTCTCTTGGCGTATAATGTAGTTCAACACTAAACTATCTTCATTCTGTACGGGAGAAAATTGATGGCAGCCAAGAAGCCAAATGTCTCAAAAGAAGAGCTTTTAGACCATTACCGCGAAATGCTGATGATCCGTAGATTCGAAGAAAAGGCGGGCCAATTATACGGCATGGGCCTGATCGGCGGGTTCTGCCACCTTTATATCGGGCAAGAAGCAATTATTGTTGGCCTCGAGGCTGGTACAAAAGAAGGCGACCAGCGCGTGACCTCTTATCGCGACCACGGCCACATGCTGGCCTGCGGGATGGACCCGAAAGGTGTGATGGCAGAGCTGACCGGCCGTGAGGGTGGATATTCCGGCGGCAAGGGCGGCTCCATGCACATGTTCTCCAAGGAAAAAGAGTTTTACGGCGGTAACGGAATTGTAGCGGCTCAGGTGCCTATTGGCGCGGGTTTGGCGTTTGCGAACAAGTATCGCGGCAATGACAACGTAAGTTTTGCGTATTTCGGTGATGGTGCTTCAAACCAGGGACAGGTTTACGAAACGTTTAACATGGCCTCCCTCTGGGATCTTCCGGTCGTGTTTGTGATTGAAAACAACCATTACGCTATGGGAACCAGTCAGGAACGCTCGTCTTCCACGCCTGCGATTCACACCCGTGGTGAAGCTTTCGGCATTCCGGGTGAGGAAGTCGATGGCATGGACGTGTTGGCCGTGAAGGCGGCTGGCGCAAAAGCCATCGCACATTGTCGGGCCGGCAAGGGTCCGTATATCCTTGAGATGAACACCTATCGCTATCGTGGGCATTCCATGTCCGATCCGGCGAAATACCGTACGCGCGAGGAAGTCCAGAAGGTCAAAGAGGAACGTGACCCGATTGACCACGTTCGCGAGATGTTGCTTTCGGGTAAACATGCAGATGAGGACGCGCTCAAAGCGATAGACAAAGAAATCAAAGCTGTGGTTTCCGAAGCCGCCCAGTTTGCCACCGACAGTCCCGAGCCGGATGCTTCCGAGCTTTGGACAGATGTATACGTGTGAGGGAATAACAAAATGGCAATTCAAATTCTAATGCCCGCGCTTTCCCCAACAATGGAAGAAGGCACATTGGCCAAATGGATGGTTAAAGAAGGCGACACTGTTGCCTCTGGCGACATCCTAGCCGAGATCGAAACCGATAAGGCTACAATGGAGTTCGAAGCGGTCGATGAGGGCGTAATCGGGCAACTGCTTGTTTCCGAGGGCACTGAAGGCGTTAAAGTAAACGCTGTGATCGCAGTACTTTTGGAAGACGGCGAAGATGCATCGGCGGCTGAAACGGTGGCGGCTCCGGTTGCCGAAGTCGAAACGGCGGCCGATGCCCCTGCTCCGGCGGTTGCAGCAGCGCCCGTCGCCGTCGTTATCCCCGCAGAAGACGACCTGCCCGAAGGCACAACGTTCAAATCACTAACGGTACGCGAGGCGCTTCGCGAAGCAATTTTTCAGCACGGCCCAACTGGCCTTGTCGCAAGGCCAGG
>CALCGO010000085.1 GCA_937901055.1 uncultured Rhodobacterales bacterium | reverse complement strand
ATGACCGATCGTGGCCCGCTTGGCATGACAGTAAACAGTTTTGCCTCTGTCTCGCTGGATCCTCCGCTAGTGCTCTGGTCGCCAGCACGAAAATCGGCGCGGTTTCCCGCGTTCGAGGCTGCCAGTCATTTTGCAGTGCACATTCTTTCCCACGACCAACAGCGCTTAGCAGACATTTTTGCGAAATCGGGGATCGAGGCGTTCGATGATCTCGAGTACACGCTTGGGATGGGGGATGTGCCATTGTTGAATGGCTGTACGGCGCGGTTCGAATGTAGCCACGCGGCTGGTCATGATGGCGGCGACCATTTGATCGTGGTAGGCGAGGTCCTGCGAATTTCCGCGTGCGAGAAGCCTTCGTTGCTGTTTTATCGCGGCGAATTTACCGGTTTTCGCTGATGTTAAGATACCTCCACGTCCGTTTCAAAAGTTTCGGTTACGCCATGGCGGGGCTATTGTTTTTGCTCAAATCCGAACCCCATGCGCGCATTCATCTGCTGGCAACGGCAGTCGTGGTGATCGCGGCAATCGCCCTTGATGTGGCGCGGCAAGACTGGTTGTGGCTGACGGTCGCCATAACACTGGTTTGGGTGGTGGAGGCAATAAACACCGCAATTGAACACCTCTGCGATGTCGTCTCTCCGGAGCATTCCCAAAACGTTAGGCGAGCCAAAGATGTTGCTGCGGGGGCTGTGCTTATCGCTGCTATCGCTGCCATGACCATCGGTATTATCGTGTTTTACCCCTTTATCCGCGCCCTCATCTGATCCCTTGACCTTGCGACCAACGGACCCTTGGGGTACACGGTTGAAAAACACCTATTCAGGGTCTGAACATGGCTAAGAACAAGAAACAAAAGGTCAAACGCCCCAAGGCGTTGCCGCCGCGCGGATTTCGCGACTATTTTGGTGCGGAAGTGACTGAACGCAATGAAATGCTGGGCAAAATCACCGACGTTTATCAGCGCTATGGGTTTGATCCATTAGAAACACCTGCCGTTGAAACCGTCGAAGCTTTGGGTAGCTTTCTACCCGACGTGGACCGCCCGAATGCCGGCATTTTCGCATGGCAGGACGAAGACGACGCATGGATGGCGCTGCGCTATGATCTGACCGCGCCGCTGGCACGGGTTTACGCACAGTTTCGGAATGACCTACCGACGCCATATCGTCGGTATGCCGTTGGCCCTGTTTGGCGTAATGAGAAGGCCGGGCCGGGGCGGTATCGCCAGTTCTATCAGTGTGATGCGGACACCGTAGGAACACCGACCGTTGCCGCCGACGCCGAGATTTGCGGCATGCTTTCCGACACATTGGAAGCCGTTGGCATCCCACGTGGAGATTACATCGTTCGTGTCAATAACCGCAAGGTATTGAACGGCGTCATGGAGGTTGCAGGTGTCCTCGACTCAGCCGACCTAAGCAAATTCGAGGCCGAGCGTGGCATCGTATTACGGGCGATCGACAAGTTGGATCGCTTAGGTCCCAATGGCGTCCGGGCGCTGTTGGGTGATGGCCGCAAAGATGAAAGCGGTGATTTCACCGGTGGCGCAAAGCTTTCGGATGAACAAGCTGATGTCATTATGAATTTCATGGATGCACGCCGCGACACAGGTGGGGCGACATGTGCGCGTCTGCGTGAACTGGTTGGCGGCTCGGACATGGGGCTCGTCGGCGTTCAGGAACTGGAAACCATCGCGGAATTGACAGACGTGCAGGGTTACGGCGCTGACCGTCTATTGATTGACCCATCCGTCGTGCGCGGCCTTGGCTACTACACTGGTCCTGTCTACGAAGCCGAACTCACCTTCGAGATCCTCGACGACAAAGGCCGCAAGCGCCAATTCGGTTCGGTTGCTGGTGGTGGTCGTTACGACGATCTGGTTAAGCGGTTCACGGGGCAAGAAGTGCCCGCTACAGGCGTAAGCATCGGTGTAGATCGCCTGCTGGCTGCCTTGCGCGAAAAGGGCCGCATGGACAGCCGCGCCAATGGGCCGGTGATTGTGACCGTTATGGACCGCGATCGCATGGGAGACTATCAAACTATGGTGGCCGAACTACGCAACGCGGGTGTTCGGGCCGAGGTGTACTTAGGCAACCCGAAGAACTTCGGTAACCAACTTAAATACGCAGATGCTAGGAACTCTCCGGTCGCTGTAATTGAAGGCGGTAACGAAAAAGAGAATGGTGTGGTGCAGATCAAGGATCTGGCTCTTGGCGCGGCTTTGGCCGCTAACATTACCACCAA
Organism: uncultured Rhodobacterales bacterium; assembly: GCA_937901055.1. GTDB lineage: Bacteria > Pseudomonadota > Alphaproteobacteria > Rhodobacterales > Rhodobacteraceae > NORP23. The sequence continues at coordinate 1,118 of CALCGO010000085.1, read as the reverse complement.
CGAAGAATGGAAAGCCCAACCTGCGCAGATGGAAATTTCACGCGCTGATCTGGTTGCGGAAGTCGGTAAAATGATCGCGCGGGCGGACGGATAATGGTGACCTCACGGGCATATCTGGAAAACGGGCGATTAGGGCAGGGCTTGGCTGACGTGCGCGCCGAGGTCGGGCGACTCATGTCCGGCTTTATCGCCAATGGTGCGCAACCGGTTGAACCGGCCGCACTCTTGCCTGCCGACGTCCTGATTGATCTATACGGCGAAGACTTACGGGCCCGCGCTTACACCACCCATGACCCCGTCGAGGGGGAGTTGATGTTGAGGCCGGATTTCACCGTGCCGGTTGTGCAAATTCACATGGCAAACGGGGCGAGTGCAGCGCGCTATGCCTACGCAGGGTCTGTGTGGCGCCGTCAAGAGGTGGGTAGCAATCGCCCAACTGAATACCTTCAAGCAGGTTTTGAGGTATTCGGTGGCAACGACCCAGCCACTGATGACGCCGAAGTCTTCGCGGTATTGGCCGCAGCGCTCGGCGACCTTCCGGTAATGCCGGTGACCGGCGATCTGGGTCTAATATTCGCCGCGATTGATGCGCTTGATACTAATGAACGCCGCAAAGGTGCGCTGCGCCGTCACGTATGGCGCCCGCAGCGGTTCAAACGTCTGTTGGAACGGTATTCGTCCGATGCAGAGGTAAGCGCAGAGCGGGCGGAGCTGTTACAAGCCGTTAAGGATGGATCGGTGCATGCATTGATCGAGGCTTCTGGTGCTGCGCATGGCGTACGGTCTATTGACGAAATCGAAGCACGTGCTGAAATATTGTTATACGAAAAGGAGGCCGCTTCATTAAGCGGCGCGGAGGTCGCCCTTGTGTCTAGCGTTCTTGGGTTGAGATCAACGATGGGGCAGGCAGCGCAACAGTTACGCAAGGTCGCACCGATGTTGACTGTGGCGGCGGATCAATTGGAATCTCGTGCGCAAGCGTTGTCTGATGCCGGGATAGACGTGTCCGCTCTTCCGTTCGAGGCATCTTATGGCCGCACAACTTTGGAATACTACGATGGCTTTGTCTTTGGCTTCCATGCGCCAGATCACCCTGAGTTGCCACAAATAGCCCAAGG
>CALCGO010000084.1 GCA_937901055.1 uncultured Rhodobacterales bacterium | reverse complement strand
CATGCCGCCTCGCCACCGTTCAGCATTAAAAGGCCACCGACCGCGCTTTCCTTGGTTTCGCTTATTGGCGCGGCACGTCCACCGAATGGGTTTGGAAATTTCATTATAGCGCCCTTATGTTTGCGAATGTGGATTTGTCAGTCAAAATATCTGTAACAGCGTCCATCATCGGGTCCAGTTGGTCATCGTGCGCTCCATTAGGGAAGGCCGCTGCTTCCGCTAGGAAGTCAGACAGCCACGACGCTTCCTCTGGTAATAGCACATTGCCGCTTTCAATAAAAGGTGCAGCGTCATTTGCACGTGAAACCTTATCTGTCGCCCTCTGTATTCCGATAATTGGGATGCCCTCCCGCTTCAACTCTTGGATCAAACCAGTGCCTGACGCCTTGTCCTCCACCTTGAACCCACGCAACGTCCCTGTCGCATTTGATTCCTTGTGCTTATTCCAGAACGCACGCGCCTGAACTTTCAACTCTGGGGATTCCCACTTGCCCCGGATCTGGTCAATCAATACCGCCTGACCGAAGCGCGACTTGCCCCAACATTGCAGCACCGAGAAATCGTTGTGCTCTTTGGTTTTCATGGCAGTATCCCCGTAAAGCATACGCCACTCGAACACGGGCGGAGATCTGTAATAGCCCCACCAGTCATCTTTGAACAAGTTGCCGCCAGACACAATAGGGTTCTGCTGGTATAGCGCCTCCCAATTCGCCGCGCCCATCATGCGTTTGCGCTCCATTAGGAACTCGATGGACTTATGCTCTGGAAATAGCGGTTCGCCTTCTGGCCTGTGCGGATCGCCCGGCAACGCAATAGCTGGGTATTTGATTGAGATAATTCTTTTATCTTCGTCAACCATGCGCCCAAATAGATCGTCCAGATTCCACCGCGTCATAATACCAAGCAGCCCAGCACTATCAGAAAACCGTGTCATAAAATCATCTGTCAGCCAATCGTATGTTTTATCGCGAATGATTTGTGACTGCGCTTCCTCGCGCCCTTTGATTGGATCATCAATCACGCCAAGGTCTAAGCCCTCACCTGTGATTGCACCGCGTACGGTAGTGTTGCGAAACATGCCATCACGGTTAACAAACTCTATAATTTCAGAATTACGCTGAAACCCTTCACCAGCGGCTCCACCATTGCGTGGCGGTATAACAAGTTCTGGAAAAACCATCTGGAATCTGGCACCATCCCATATGCGTTGAAGTGCTTGGTTCGCCCTTGTTCCTAATCGCCCAGAGAATGCGGCATAAATGGTTTTTATGTCGGGCGACTTCCCAGATATCCACGCGATGAAATCCACGATCATCATTGATTTGCCGTGCTGTGGTGGCGCTTGAAATAAAAGCTTTGGCCTACGACCTGCTATCAGATCCTCGTAGAACTGTTGCAGCTTGTGCGCCGCATCCTTTTGCCACCACGATTTCTTTAAGTTCGGATGCATGAATTGACGAAATGCCCAGAAAGAACGGCGGGCCTGTATAGCCGCCATGTTCTGCATTAGGTCTAAGTCATCACTCGTCAAGGATGGCTTTAGGTAACCCACGCTTTTCCAACTCCTTAGAAACTTGCTCGTCCGTCATTTGCACCGGCGACATTGATCCATCGCTTGAGGTGTTGTCCACCACCGATGTCTCTTTCCATCCGGCCTGAGTTTTAAGATAAAAGATAGCCGCTGTGTTATCGCCGCCTCTCGCCTTTTGGATTAGAGATTGGGCAACAATACCAACGACTTTCGCCTTGCCTCTTTTATATCGCAAAAGAACATCTGGGTTACGCTTCATTATGGCAGCGAGTGTTGGCCTGCTTATGCCGAAGTAATCAGCTATCATATCCTGCGATAAGTACGCTGCTAGAGCCTCAAGCTCTATGGCCTGTGCCTCTGTCAGCTCTATTGGCGGTCTTCCGCCTTTTGGATCACCCTTGGGCATGACTTACCTCGAATGGGTTGTGTAGGTCTTGCTGTTTGTCTGTGAGACTAAAGGCCAGCGTCATCTTTACCTACTACGACGCTAACACTTGTATCAACCTCTGACTTGTCGCTCTGACCAAGCATTTGTTTGCCAAGCCAAATCTGCATAGTCGGGTTGCTTTCCGCTGTTTTCCACTGCCGTCTACGCAACGATATTTTACCAACAGAACCCTTTTGTTGTGAATACTCCGCAAAACTCAGGCCATGCTCACGTTTCATTGCTCGCTCTATCGTGTCATAGCTAAACCCTAAATACCCTGCTATTTCCTCACCTGTGCATTGCAGTGCGAACAGTTTATCCACCTCCTCCCAGTCTATAACAGCGAGTGGACGTCCTATCTTCTTATCACCCTTGGGCATGGCTCACCTCGAAAGGATTGGTTAGGGTTGACGGCTTGCGTCGTGCTTTTTCGGTTCGTGCTTTTAGGGCTGCGCGTTCTGCCTCGACTTCGGTTTCGTACTTGCCGATGTATTCGTTTTTCCCGTTGCGCCATATACATGCCATCCAGCGTCTACTTGCCTTGTGGAAGTATACGCCTTTCATTGATACGGCTCCCCTGTTGATTCCAATGTGGCTACTTGGCCCGTGAAGTCTTGCCAGCGTTTGATTATTACGTCGCAGTATTTAGGGTCGAGTTCCATCATGTAGCAGTTGCGGGCAGTTTTTTCCGCTGCAATCAAAGTAGAGCCGGAGCCGCCGAATAGGTCCAAAACAATGCAATTTACAACGCTGCTATTCTCTATGGCTCTCTGGCACAACTCAACAG
>CALCGO010000083.1 GCA_937901055.1 uncultured Rhodobacterales bacterium | reverse complement strand
ATTGGCAACGGCATTCTCACGGTCGAAAACCGAGATCAAGCCGTGGTTCGCGCCGATCATGAAGGCCAAAATAAAGGCGGTGGTGCTGCGGATGCGGCCATGCACTTAATTACGATAAAGCGGCGCTTTACAAAGACAGGCTCGGGGCGTATTGCACCCACTTCCGAACACATCCTGATGGCTGGTGAAGCCTTTGGGGATCATGGGACTACCTGATGTCAAACACGCCTAAACCAACGCAAGCCCAGAAACGCCAAATGCGATCGGCGGCTCGACTGTACGCAGTGCAAGCCCTGTTCCAGATGGAGGCGTTGGGCGAAGCGCTGGAAGACATCCAGTCCGAATTTGAAGAGCACCGCTTCGGCGCCACAATCGGCGAAGACACCTACGCCGAAGGCGATTTGAAACTGTTCCGCGCGTTGTTGTCCGAAGCCGTCTCGAACCAAGCCAAAATCGACCAAATGACTGATCGTGCTTTGGTTGCCAAATGGCCAATCGACCGCATCGACCCAACGATCCGCGCCCTATTCCGCGCCGCCGGGTCCGAGCTGCTGACCCAAAGCACGCCACCCAAAGTGGCAATCACTGAATTCGTGGATGTAGCCAAAGCGTTTTTCCCCGAAGGTCGCGAATCCAAGTTCGTTAACGCCGTTCTGGATCACATGGCACGGGAAGTTAACCCAGACGCATTTGCCCCGAAGTAGGCGGCGACTTTTCTAGCTTTCAGATTGGCGGAATAACCTTGCCCGTCGGCTCCCAAACTGTAACTTCGAGATACGCAGTCAAATAGCGTCTCGAAAGAATGATGGGAGGATTCATTGTATGTCGCGTACAGTTCTAATCACCGGCGGTGCGAAGGGAATCGGTTTCGCAATCGCTGAAGAATTCATCAAAGATCACAACGTCGCCATTGTCTGGAACACCGAACCGCCCAAAGATAATCTCTCGGGTGCTCATCTGATCCAGGCGGACTTGACCAAAGCGGGAAGTTGCAACGCTGTAATTGAAGATCTGATGACGCATTTTGGCAGACTTGATGTCATCGTTAATAATGCCGGCCTCGTCCGAGCCACCCCGATTGGCGACTTTAGCGCAGATGCTCACCGCGCCATACTTGACGTTAACCTTTTGGTCCCCTGCGACCTTCTAAATGCTGCAATGCCTCATCTTAAATCAGGGGCTTCCATCGTTAACATCTCGTCAATCAACGCCACGATGCCACCAAAGGCGGCAGCGATATACGGCGCTAGCAAAGCCGCTCTGAATCTTTGGACGAAGGCTATGGCGAAGGAGCTCGGGCCGCTTGGGGTACGCGTTAACGCAGTTGCTCCGGGTGCTATAGCTGTCTCGCACAGGCCTCGGTCTTCTGAATTGACGGAGCTTTTCGTGAAGGACACCGCCCTTGGCAGGCCCGGACAACCCGATGATATTGCGCCCGTTGTTCGCTTTCTTTCCAGTGATGCCGCCAAGTTCATCACTGGAGAAATCTTAACGGTTTCAGGAGGATATAGGCTTTAGCCGACAGCTCGAAAATCCACCGCATGTATATAGGCCTTTTTGATCCCGCCGCAGCCCATGTCCCTTGCCTTCCGGCAAACCTGAGCTATCCTGCCTCTCAAAACTGGAGTCCAAGATGTTCGCAAAACAAGACCTGAAGTTCGACCCAATTCCCCTGCCGGACCACATCGATATGCCCGACGAGGATATGCAAAAAGCCGCTGTCGAGTTTCTCGCCCATATGCGTAAACGGCATTCCGTACGCGACTTCACCGATCAGGCTGTCGATCAGAGCGTTATCGAAAACTGCATCCTGACCGCCGGCTCCGCCCCTAGCGGCGCGAACCATCAGCCATGGCATTTCGTGGCCGTTAAAGCGCCCGAGATCAAAGCCCAAATTCGCGAAGCTGCCGAGGTCGAAGAAGAAAAATTCTATGCTGGCGGTGGCGGTGACGAATGGATCAAAGCGCTAGAGCCACTCGGCACGGGTGTGGACAAACCACACCTGACCACCGCGCCGTGGCTAATCATCGTCTTCGCCCAGCGCCACGGCAAGTTTGCGGATGGCGCCAAGTTCAAGAATTATTATGTCCCAGAAAGTGTGGGCATCGCGACAGGGTTCCTTATCACCGCCCTCCACAACGCGGGGCTGTCTTGCCTGACCCACACACCAAACCCCATGAAATTCCTTAACGGGCTGTTGGGGCGTCCATCGTCGGAAAAACCTGTGATGATATTGGTGGTTGGCCATGCTGACAAAAACGCCACGGTTCCTTCGGTCGCAAAACTGAAGAAACCGTTAAGGGAAATCCTTACCGTAAAATAACCCACAATGGCCGAGCAACGCTACAGCAACGACTTCAGCGCCAATACCAATTGGCCGATTTCGTCTTCGGTATTGTAATAATGCGGGGCGGCGCGCAGCACGGTTGGCAGGTTCCGGTCTTCTGCATCCAGTCGCGTGCTGCTTGGGTCCGATGCGCCAATGTTAATTCCCATGCTCTGCAAATCCGCCACGGTTCGGCGCGGGTCCAGCCCATCAATCGTGAAACTGACAATCGCGCACTGCTCCGTTCCGGCGTCACGCAATTGCGC
>CALCGO010000082.1 GCA_937901055.1 uncultured Rhodobacterales bacterium | reverse complement strand
ATGCAACCTCGCATTATGAACACACAAACCATGTTGTGATAGAATTGGGGGACAGCAAAATTCTGGTTGATGTAGGTTCGGGCAACCGCTTTGTGCCCACCACCGGGCGGATGTTGGAAAACCTTGCGGCTGCGGGTATCGGCGAAGACGAAATAACCCATATCGCCCTAACCCACGCGCACCCCGATCATGTTTGGGGAATTCGTGACGATTTTGACGAAGCGATTTTTCCTGACGCCGAATACTTGATTGGCGCGACGGAGTTCGATTGGTGGATGATGGACGATCGCGTTAATTTGGTAGATGCTGGCAACCAATCAATGGTCGTCGGAGCGGTGAATTCGCTAACCGCCGCAGAACCGCAGATGACCCACGTTGCCGATGGGCACGAGATTGCCCCCGGTGTTACGATGATTGCCACGCCCGGTCACACGATGGGGCATATGTCGTTGGTTGTTGAAAGCGAAGGGCACAGATTGTTGGTCACTGGCGATGCTATTCGCGACCCTTATGTGAGCATGGAACGCCCGGGTTGGTACGCACAGGTTGACATGGATCCCGAAACGACGGTGGCCACTCGCAAGAAACTGCTAGATATGGCAACGGCGGACCGCATGGCCGTTCTTAGCTATCACTTTCCGTTCCCCGGAGTTGGGCATGTGGTTGCCGAGGGTGCCGCCTATCGGTTTATCCCTGCATTGTGGCAATGGGATCAGGGTTAACGTTCCCGCAATGCGGCACCGAAAGCTTTGAATAGCGGGCGTGATACTTCGTCATGTTCCGCGTTCCATTCCGGATGCCATTGAACGGCGATTGCAAAACCTTCAGCATCTTTAATGTAAATTGCTTCAGGTGTTTCGTCTGGTGCACGACCCTCGATGACAACTCGGTCCCCTGGATTACAGATGCCTTGGCCGTGTAGCGAATTCACGAGAATTTCGTCGCTGTCGAAAATTTGTGCAAACTTTCCACCCGAGGTTAATGCCACTGTGTGGCGATGTTCGAATTTTTCTTCGATCGTTCCGTCGGGTGGCATCCTGTGGTTCATTCTACCGGGTAAATCGCGGATTTCAGGGTGCAACGTGCCCCCAAATGCGACGTTAAATTCTTGAAAACCACGGCAAATCCCCAAAATCGGAATGGATTTTGCCACACACTCCCGAATTAGTGGTAACGTAAGTGCATCACGGTCGAGATCGAATTGACCGTGAGCCTCTGTCGCTTTTTCACCGTAGTGCTTGGGATGTACGTTGGGGCGTCCGCCCGTAAAGACAAAACCATCGCAGATCGACGTTAGCTCTTCGATTGATCCGAGTGTTGGAAGGGCTGCGATTATAATCGGCACGGCGTTTGCCACATCGTTAACAGCCTCAAGGTTCATCAGTCCTACGCCTTGAACGGTGTATTGATCCCCAACCAAATGAGTGTTTCCGATGATACCGACAACTGGTCTACGCATTCTTAACCTCTTATGTAGTTTGCCGCATTTTACGTAAATGTCGGCAACTGTCTATGCGGGAAACTGCAATTAATTGACCTAGCTCAAGGATGCGCCAGCCTACATTCCCTATTCTTTATATGGATTAACCTAAGGAGAAATCAATTGTCCCACACACCTAATGAACTAATCGATATGTTCCCAGAGCATGCCGACAAAATCCACGCACTAAAGACTGAGAATGGCGAGTTTTCGCGCATTTTCGATGAATACCATGAGGTTACACGCGAAATTCACCGCGGCGAGACAAATGTTGAACCAATGGACGATTTCCACTTGGAAGATTTGCGTAAACGTCGGCTGCTAATGCTTGATCGTGTGACGTCGATTCTCAAGTAACGTTTTACTGCTTCCAGCTTGGGGCGCGTTTTTCGAAAAATGCGGATACGCCCTCTAGTGCTTCCGGATGCTCCCAAGTGTCGGCCAGCCTTTCGATAGTCTGGTCGATAACATCGGCATCAATTCTAGGGCCCAAACTTCTGAAAAGCGCTTTCGTCGCAGCAACCGCAGCCGGTGCAAGCTCCAAATAGCGGCGCGCTTCTTCATTGACTACTGCATCCACGTCTTCGACAACTTCGGTAATTAAGCCAATTCGTTCAGCCTTGGTTGCGGGTATTATTCGGGCAGATAAACCAGCAAATCGCGCGTTCACCTCACCAATTTTTGCATTTACATAGGGGCTGATAGTTGCAGGTATCAAACCAAGTTTTACTTCGGTTAACGCAAATTTTGCATTTATCGAACAAAATGAGGTATCGCATATAGAAACCAAACCAACGCCACCACCGAACGCGTTTCCATGGATGTTTCCGATCAACGGCACTGGTAAAGTGTTCAGATGGCACAACATTTCGGCCAGTTTTCGGGCTTCAACAATGCGCTGTGATCTTGTGGCTGTCATTTGTTCTTTCATCCACGCAAGGTCACCGCCAGCACAAAAACTTCTGCCATTTCCCGCCAAAACAACCACACGTGTCGAGGTATCCGCCGCCAGCTTTTTGGTGGCATCAGTGATTTCAGCGATCATCTCAGCGGACAACGCGTTATGCTTTTCCGGGCGATCAAGTGTCATCGTTGTTATGGCGTTTGCGT
>CALCGO010000081.1 GCA_937901055.1 uncultured Rhodobacterales bacterium | reverse complement strand
ACCGTCTCCGTTGATGACATCAAAGCCTTCGCGGAATGGGGCGCCAACGGCGGCAAGAACCCCCGCGAAATCGCTTATCGACCGGCCCGCGTTCTGATGCAGGATTTCACCGGCGTTCCCGCTGTTGTTGACCTCGCCGCAATGCGCGACGGTCTGGTGGCCCTTGGCGGCGACCCTGAAAAAATTAACCCGCTGAACCCTGTTGATTTGGTCATTGACCACTCGGTTATGATTGATGAATTCGGCACACCGCGCGCGTTCGCAATGAACGTTGAACGCGAATACCAGCGTAACCTAGAACGCTATACCTTCCTGAAATGGGGCCAGTCCGCCTTTAACAACTTCCGCGTTGTACCTCCGGGAACGGGTATCTGCCATCAGGTTAACCTTGAATACCTTGCCCAAACCGTTTGGACTGACAAAGACCAGAACGGCAATGAAGTCGCATATCCTGACACGCTCGTTGGCACCGACAGCCACACCACAATGGTTAACGGTCTTGCCGTTCTTGGTTGGGGCGTTGGCGGGATCGAGGCTGAAGCAGCGATGCTCGGCCAGCCGGTTTCCATGCTGATCCCTGAAGTTGTCGGTTTCAAACTAACAGGCGAGATGGTCGAAGGCACAACAGCCACCGATCTGGTTCTGAAAGTGGTTGAATTGCTGCGCGCCCAAGGCGTTGTTGGCAAATTCGTGGAATTCTACGGCGAGGGTCTTGACCATCTGCCACTAGCTGATCGTGCAACAATCGCTAACATGGCACCGGAATACGGCGCAACATGTGGCTTCTTCCCGATCGATAATGAAACACTGCGCTATCTTCGTGTCTCTGGTCGTGACGAAGACCGTATCGCGTTGGTTGAAGCCTACGCCAAGGAAAACGGCTTCTGGCGTGGCGCGGATTACAACCCGATCTACACCGCAACGCTTTCCCTTGATATGGGCACAATCGTTCCGGCCATCTCCGGCCCTAAACGCCCACAGGATTATGTAGCCCTGACAAACGCAAAAGAAGCGTTCCGCAACGAAATGGAACAAACCTTTGATCGCCCAATGGGTAAACAGGTCACTGTTGAGGGCGAAGATTACACAATGGAATCCGGCAAGATCGTTATTGCTTCGATCACGTCTTGTACCAACACCTCCAACCCATACGTCATGATCGGTGCGGGCCTTGTGGCGCGTAAAGCCGCAGCGCTGGGCATGGATCGTAAACCTTGGGTAAAAACCTCCCTTGCTCCTGGATCGCAGGTTGTTTCGGCTTACCTCGAAGCGGCAGACTTGCAAAAAGATCTGGATGCGGTTGGTTTCAACCTCGTTGGCTACGGCTGTACGACTTGTATCGGTAACTCCGGTCCAATCCAGCCGGAACTGTCCGCCGCGATTGCCGAAGGCGATCTGGTGGCAACGTCGGTTCTTTCCGGCAACCGTAACTTCGAGGGTCGTATTTCCCCGGATGTCCGCGCCAACTATCTTGCCTCGCCTCCACTCGTTGTGGCCTACGCGCTCGCAGGTACGCTCGACATTAACCTGTCCAGCGATGTGATCGGCCAAGACAAAGACGGTAACGACGTTTACCTCAAAGACATCTGGCCGACTTCGAAAGAAGTCGCCGAGTTGGTGGAAAAAACGGTTACCCGCGAAGCGTTCCAGGAAAAATACGCTGACGTGTTTGCTGGCGACGAAAAATGGCAGGCAGTTGATACAACTGACAGCCTGACATACGACTGGCCAGCGTCGTCGACCTACATCCAGAACCCTCCATACTTCCAAGGCATGTCCAAAGAAGCTGGTGTAATCACCGATGTAAAAGATGCCAAACTTCTGGCTGTTCTTGGCGACATGGTCACAACCGACCACATCTCGCCAGCGGGATCGTTCGCAGTTGACAGCCCTGCCGGTAAGTACCTCGTGGATCGCCAAGTTGGCGTTCGCGAGTTCAACTCCTACGGCTCCCGACGTGGTAACCACCAGGTCATGATGCGCGGCACCTTCGCCAACATCCGCATCAATAACGAAATGCTGGACGGCGTTGAAGGCGGCTACACAAACGGCCCTGACGGCGCACAAACTTCGATCTACGATGCAGCGATGGCATATAAAGACGCCGGAACTCCGCTGGTGATTATTGCTGGTGAACAATACGGTGCTGGTTCATCGCGTGACTGGGCTGCCAAAGGTACATCGTTGTTAGGTGTAAGCGCCGTGATCGCCAAAACGTTCGAGCGTATTCACCGTTCAAACCTTGTAGGCATGGGCGTTATCCCGTTCGAATTCACAGGCGACGATGATCGGAAAACGCTGGGAATTACTGGCGAAGAGAGCATCTCTATCACTGGTCTGGAAGGCGACTTGACGCCGCTTTCGGACGTACCGGCAACCATCACATATGCGGATGGCTCGGTTAAAGAGATCACTCTCAAATGCCGTATCGATACCGAAGTAGAGATCGAATACGTCGAAAACGGTGGCGTTCTGCATTACGTTCTACGGAACTTGGCCAAAAGCTAAACACCGCTGATTTTACGAACCTTAAAGCGTCCTTCTTTGTGAAGGGCGCTTTTTTATGGTATAAATGCCATTTCCAAAAGAAGGGGGAGTCAAATGGAATTGGGCGCATTTTCGATCAGCTTGAATGTAAAAGACATCGCTGCATCACAAGAATTTTATGAAAAACTGGGATTTGAACCTATTGGCGGCGTCGCAGAACAAGGGTGGCTGATCCTGCGAAGCGGAACAACAACGATCGGCCTGTTCGTTGGCATGATCGGAAGCAACACACTGACGTTTAACCCCGGTTGGGACGCGGCGGGACAGCCATTGGAAAGCTTTCAGGATATACGGGAAATCCAGAAACACCTGAAATCCGAAGGGGTCAAACTGGATACCGAAGCTGACGAAAGTACCAGCGGCCCAGCCAGCGTGATTCTCACAGATCCGGACGGCAATCCGGTTTTGCTGGACCAGCACGTCTAACGGTAGATCGGAATGCTGCATCAACAAAAAAACGCCCGCGAATTATCGCGGGCGTTTTCAGTTTTCCAAGATGTGAACCTTAGTTCAAAGCTGCATCCGTAATCGCATGAGTCCAAGCGCCTGTTGGCTCCATCGTGATAACCGGATCGGAACCACCGGACATAAGCGAAGAAACCGTACGCTCGTAAGCTGCGATATCAAGCGCGCCGTTTGAACCGGCGGTCAGCTTGGCAATCTCGCCCATCATACGTTTCTGGTGCTCTTCAGTCTGCGCACCGGACGCGTCGTTCTCAAGAACGATCATCGCTGCGGCATCCGGGTTTTCTTCAGCCCATTTCCAACCAGCCATGGACGCACGAACAAAGCGAACCATCTTGTCTACGAACGCCGCATCGTTCAGGTTTTCTTCCAGAACATACATGCCATCCTCAAGCGTCGCGACACCTTGGTCCTCATACTTGAACACGATCAAGTCGTCAGCCGTTAGACCCGCATCAATGATCTGCCAGTACTCGTTATATGTCATAGTCGACACACAATCGGCCTGACCCTGAAGGATCGGATCAACGTTGAAGCCCTGTTTCAGAACCGTCACGCCATCAGCACCACCGTCAACGGATAGGCCAAGTTGGGACATCCAGCTAAGGAACGGATACTCGTTGCCGAAGAACCAAACACCCAGCGTTTTACCCGCGAAATCAGCAGGGGACGCAATGCCACTGTCTTTACGACACGTCAGCATCATGCCCGAAGACGCGAAAGGCTGCGCGATGTTAACCACGTTCAGACCTTTTTCACGCGAAGCAAGGGCGGAAGGCATCCAGTCAAGAACAACATCAGCGCCGCCACCGGCAATAACCTGTGCTGGTGCGATATCCGGGCCACCCGGCTTAATTTCAACGTTCAGACCTTCGTCGGCGTAAAAGCCATTGTCCAGCGCAACATAGTAACCAGCGAACTGCGCCTGCGTTACCCATTTAAGCTGCAACGTCACATCGTCCGTCGCTTGTGCTGCAAAACCGCCGAACATCATTGCTCCGGTTAGCGCACCTGTTAATATTTTATTCATCTTTTCCTCCAAGTTAACCCTACCCGCGCTGGGAAGGGTGCCAAAACGTGGTCGCTTTCTCAAGAAGCGCTACCACACCATAAAATGCGGAACCGGCGATCGCCGCCACCACAATCTCTGCCCAAACCATATCGAGCGCTAAACGCCCGACTTCGGTCGAGATACGAAAACCCATTCCAACCGTGGGTGAGCCAAAGAACTCGGCCACGATAGCGCCGATCAGCGCCAATGTCGTGGAAATTTTGAGTCCGTTAAAAATAAAGGGCGCTGCCGCAGGAAGGCGCAATTTCAACAGCTTTTGCGGATAACTCGCCGCATACGTCCGCATCAAATCGCGCTGCATACTGTCTTGGGCTTGCATCCCTTGCACCGTGTTCACCAGCATCGGGAAGAACACCATGATAACAACAACGGCGGCTTTCGATTGCCAGCCAAACCCGAACCACATCACCAAAATCGGAGCCATCCCGATAATCGGCAATGCTGCCACGAAGTTACCAACCGGCAGCAATCCCTTTTGCAAGAAAGGCGAGCGATCAATGGCAATTGCAGTAAGGAACGCCGCGCCACATCCAATGATATAGCCGCTCAACGCGCCCTTGATAAACGTCTGCACAAAATCCGCCCAAAGCGTCGGGATGTTGTTCACAAAAGCTGCACCAATCATCGAAGGTGGGGGCAACAACACCGCCTTAACCTCGTAAATTCTGACCGTGCCCTCCCAAAGCATCAACAGCGTAAATCCAAAAATTATTGGAACTAACAAGCGGACAAATCTAAACTGACTCCACGTGGACAGGTATGCGTTAATTGCCCACATAATTAACCAAAACGCCAAAAGTGGAACGGCTTCCGGAGCCAAAATGCCTATGGTCGCCAAACCGATACCCAATACTACAATCGCTTCGATAGCGTAAATCAGGTTGTAGCCATTCATGAATTTCCAGTCGTTCATCGGCTCATCCCCATTTTCCGCAGCGTGTATTTTTCAATCTGCCCAAGGATCATCACCAAAGATGCAGCCAATGCGGCCGCCATCAACAACGCCGACCAAATCTGGATTGTCTGCCCGTAATAACTACCAGCCAGAAGGCGCGCGCCAAGCCCACGAACGGCACCTGTCGGCAGCTCGGCGACAATTGCGCCGACCAGCGCAGCGGCCACACCGATTTTCAGAGATGGAAACAGATAGGGCACAGACGACGGCCACCGAAGCGCCCAGAACGTCGTCCACTTGCCAGCATTCCAAGTCCGCATCTGGTCCAACTGCATCGCATCCGGCGCCCGCAAACCTTTAACCATGCCGACAACGACGGGGAAGAAACTCAGATACATGGAAATCACCGCTTTAGGCACCAATCCCGATATCCCGACCGCATTCAGCACAACGATAATCATTGGTGCAATCGCCAAAATCGGAATGGTCTGGCTGGCAATCACCCACGGCATCACTGACAGGTTCATCGCCTTGTTATGCACAATCCCGACCGCCAGCAGTATGCCCAACACCGTTCCCATCGCGAAACCCAACAGCGTAGACGACAGTGTTATCCACGAATGGAAAACCAGCGACCGCTTCGAGGTAACGCTCTTCATCGCCGTCGTATTCCACAACTCCACCGCCACTTGATGTGGGGCAGGAAGGCGCGGTTTCTTCTGGCTCCAAGTGTCAGCAACATGCTCAACCACGGTCATTGTCTCACCAGAACGGCTCAGCTTGTCGTTCGTCCACGCGGAATTCAGTACGATAGCCATCACGTACCAAATCGCGAAAATCGCCAGAACAACGGTCGTCACCGGTCCGAACCTTTGCCACATCCGCTTCATGCGCCCACCAAAAGGTTAACGCCAAATTGTGCATACGCATTGTGTACGTGTTGTGTACGTGTTGTGTACACGGGTTTTTGGAAAGTGTTAACCATCTCCATGCCCCGCACGCAGCCCTTCACGAACTCGATGCGCGATGTCCAGAAACTCCTGACTCTCGCGAATATCCAGTGGCCGTTCACGCGGCAAAGTGCTCTCGATAACATCCGTAACACGACCCGGTCGCGGCGACATAACAACAATCTTGGTGCTCAAATAAACCGCTTCAGGGATGGAGTGCGTAACGAAACAAATCGTCTTGTTTGTCTCGGCCCACAGCTCCAGAAGTTGTTCATTAAGATGGTCCCGAACGATTTCGTCCAGCGCCCCGAAGGGTTCGTCCATCAACATCAAATCAGCATCAAAACTAAGCGCCCGCGCAATAGATGCCCGCTGCTGCATGCCACCAGAAAGTTGCCAAGGGAACTTTTTCGCAAACCCGTCCAGATGGACAAGTTCCAGAACTTCCTTAACACGCTCGGCTTGTTCCGCCTTGGAATACCCCATGATTTCAAGTGGTAAACGGATATTCCCACCGATCGTGCGCCAAGGATACAAGCCCGCTGCCTGAAACACATACCCGTAAGCCCGCTTCAATCGTGCCTCTTCGGGTGTCATTCCATTGACGGAAATGTCACCGCCAGTAGGCTGTTCCAAGTCGGCCATCACCCGCAAGAACGTCGTCTTTCCGCAACCAGACGGGCCGATAAACGAAACAAAATCACCTCTGTTAATCGTTAGATCAACATCCTTAAGCGCATGCACCGGCCCGTCGTTTGTTTCAAACGTCAGGCTCAGTTTTTTGGCCTCGATTACAACCTCTTGGTTCACATCAAACTCCCGATGGAATGTTCATAGGATCGCGCTTAACCATCCGTGGGGAGTTCAACTCTTTCCACTTGCTAAGCGCCTGATTTACCGCCGGAAACGCCGGACGAGGAATAAATTTCCCGCGCCCCGGTTGCGGTTGGCTGTTCTGACCATAAGCCCAGATCACATCGCCACGGCTAAGCGTATACCGCGCTTGGGCTTTGACTTCAAAGCCTTCGAACACATTGTAATCAATGATAGATTTCTGCGTAGATGCCGAAACAGTCTTGGAAATCGTCGGATCCCAAACCACAATATCCGCGTCGCCACCCTCAACAATCGCACCCTTCTTGGGATAGACATTCAGGATTTTAGCGATGTTAGTCGACGTCGCAGCAACGAACTCGTTCATGGTCAAACGACCGGTTTCGACGCCTTCGGTCCACAACACTGCAAGCCGTTCTTCCAACCCGCCAGTCCCGTTCGGGATCATCGGGAAACCTGCATCACCCATATGCTTCTGTTCGGTCGTAAACGCCGCGTGATCCGTGGCAACAACCTGCAAGGAGCCGGACTGCAAACCCGCCCAAAGGCTAGCCTGATGTTCCTTGTTCCGGAATGGCGGAGACATCACCCGACGCGCCGCATATTCCCAGTCCTTGTTGAAATATTCGCTCTCGTCCAAGGTCAGATGCTGGATCAAAGGTTCCCCGTAAACCCGCATACCTTTTTGGCGCGCACGGCGAATGGCTTCATGCGCCTGCTCGCATGAAACGTGTACGATATAAAGCGGTACACCAGCCGCATCTGCGATCATAATCGCACGGTTGGCGGCTTCGCCTTCAACCTCGGGCGGGCGAGAAAAAGCGTGACCTTCCGGTCCCGTAATCCCCTCAGCCATGTATTTTTTCTGTAAGATATCAACTATATCGCCGTTTTCCGCATGTACCAGCGGCAAGGCCCCAAGCGATGCGCAACGCTGGAAGCTGGCGTACATTTCGTCGTCTTCAACCATCAACGCACCCTTGTAGGCCATGAAATGCTTGAAGGTGTTAACCCCCATCTTCACAACCTCGGCCATTTCGTCGAAAATGCCTTCATTCCAACCGGTTATCGCCATGTGATATCCAATATCGCCGCAAATCTGCGGCGCTGATTTTCGATGCCATTCGTTAATCGCGTTCACAAGGCTTCCGTCTTCACTGGGCAAACAAAAATCGACCAACATAGTCGTTCCACCTGCGGCGGCGGCGAAAGTACCGCTCTCGAATGTTTCGGCAGCGGTCGTGCCCATAAACGGCATCTCCAGATGCGTGTGTGGGTCGATACCGCCGGGGATAACATAAGCGCCCGAAGCATCAATGTACTTGTCGCCTTTCAGATCCTCGCCGATCTGCTTGATAGTCTCGCCCTCAATCAGGACATCGGCTTTCCACGTGCGATCAGCCGTGACGACCGTGCCGCCTTTGATTACTTTGGTCATTTAGTTTCTCCCTATTTCTATTTGCTCAGAATAGCGACACGATGAAAATTGCAAGAACGACGAATAGTAGTGCGATTACGAATATGCGAATTTGAATAAGCATGCCATCTTTTGAGAATGCGGCTTTAAATACGTCCCAAAACCACTGAAAAACGGAGACTGGGCGCTTATTTTTATCGTACTTCACTCAACAATTCCTGCAGTTTCGACAACCGCATGCAGCAGAACATCTGCCCCTGCCGTTGCCCATTCGCGGCTAATATCTTCAGCCTCGTTATGGCTTAGACCATCCACACAAGGGCACATGACCATCGCGGTTGGCGTGGTCCCGTTGATCCAGCAGGCATCATGTCCCGCGCCGGAAATCAGATTGCGGTGGGAATATCCCAACCGTTCAGCCGCGTTGCGGATTGCCGTTACGCAATCTTCGTCGAAGGTTACCGGATCAAAGCCGCCAACTTTCTCAAGCTCGACACCTAACCCCATTTCTTCTGCAATTCGTTTCGCGCCATCTGCAAAACGCGCTTCCATATCCTCGATCGTTGCCAGATTAGGCGAGCGGAAATCGACGGTAAACACTACCTTTCCCGGGATCACGTTGCGTGAGTTTGGATAAACGTCGATATGCCCCGCAGCGCCAACAGCGTCTGGCGCATGGGACCAGGCAATCTCGTCCACCAACTCCAGCATCCGCGCCATTCCCA
>CALCGO010000080.1 GCA_937901055.1 uncultured Rhodobacterales bacterium | reverse complement strand
CATCAACCAGAATTAAGGATTAGCCGCTTGCCCGTCAAGTTTGTCTGACAATGCCCTTGGTAAGTATTCTTTGTAAATACTTTGCAAATAGTCGCTTAATGATTTTTAGTATTAACAATTGCATCATATTGTGTACCCGGAGAGATCTACCAATGAGTATCGAAATCAGGGCTGAAAAGGCTGTTGAAATTGCCAATGAGGCAGGTATTTTTGCGTTAGGTTTTTTCCAGCGTGTAGGAAGCCTGGAAATTGAGGACAAGGGCCCTCAAGATTTTGTATCTGAAGCGGATAAGGCTGTTGAGACATTTGTTCGCGCTGAAATATCGAAACACTTTCCTCAAGACGGCATCGTCGGTGAAGAACACGCGCCCCTCGCGTCCCAGTCTGGCTATACTTGGGTGATTGATCCGATTGACGGCACAACCAATTTCATAAACGCGATTCCAGCCTGGACCGTAGTTATTGCGTTGGTAAAAGACGGAATAACCGAAGCCGGTGTGATCTATGATCCCATACACAGAGAGATGTTCAGCGCGGTGCGGGGTGCCGGCGCGATTTTAAATCAAAACCCGCTCATTTGTGACGCCAACACATCCCTAACCCGCGGCACCATCGGAACAGGTTTTTCCAATCGGGTGAGCACCAAAGGCATTCAAAAATTATTGAACATAATTTTTGATCGGGGCGGCATGTATCACAGAAATGCATCTGGTGCGCTATCGCTTGCTTATGTAGCGGCGGGGCGGCTGTTGGGCTATGTCGAAGAGCATATGAACGCTTGGGATTGTCTGGCGGGCCAGTTGATTGTGAATGAGTCTGGTGGACGGGTCGAAATTCAAGATGCCGATGAGATGATTACTCACGGTGGCCGCGTGGTTGTGGGAAGCTCGGGCGTGTTTGACCAGTTAAAAGCCATGGCCGATGAGGCATTCGAGGGCTAGATTTTGGGCAGCAAAACCGGCCCTATTTTATCGAGCCCAATCGTAAGAGATTGTCCTACCTTAAGCGGTTCATCCACATTTTCGGACACTGAAAACAATGTGCCAAACTCTGCTTTGAACGTGTATTCCATACGGCTGCCCACATAGGTGGCTTTTTGTACCGTCACCGTTATTCCGCTCGGCGCATTCATGATCAAACGGGTCGGCCGCACAGCAAGTTGAGCCGGGCCTACCGACAAGCCGTGCGATGGCAGAGTATGGATGAAACCCGCTATATTAATGGTCGCTGCATCGCCAGAAACAGCGACTATTTCGCAAGAAATTATATTAGCCTCACCTATAAAATCAGCAACAAAGCGATCCGCAGGCGCTTCATATAGATCACGCGGGCTGCCTATTTGGGCAATCCCAGCATTGTACATAACGACAATTTCATCAGATACGGCCAAAGCCTCTTCTTGATCATGTGTCACATAGACGACTGTAAGTCCGAGGTTTTGCTGAATTTCTCGGATTTCTTCACGAACTTGGCGTCGGAGTTTTGCATCAAGGTTCGACAAGGGCTCGTCAAAAAGCAGAACTTGCGGTTCCAATACCAAGGCTCGTGCAACCGCAACGCGCTGCTGCTGGCCGCCAGACAATTCCGAAGGCAATCGGTCTCCGTAGCCCTTAAGCCCAACCAAATCTAACCCTTGCACGGCGCGGTCCTTAGTTTCAGATTTATCAAAGCCAGAAAATCCCAAACCGTAGGCCACATTTTCCATCACACTCATATGCGGAAACAATGCGTAGGATTGAAACACCATGGAGACGTCACGATCAGTGGCAGGCAGCAATGTCACATCACTGTCACCAATGAATATGGATCCTTTGGTCGCCATCTCCAGCCCGGCAATCATGCGCAATGTAGTCGTCTTTCCACAGCCAGAAGGGCCGAGCAAAGTCACCAGTTTGCCAGCTTCGATCTTCAGGTTAATATTGTCGACAGCAACAACATCCTTGCCGTAGACCTTAGTGACATTGTTAAAAACCACTGGGGCTGCTTTGGAGTTAATGCTCATTTCAGATCCTTAAACATTGGTACGCGACTGGGACATACGCCGCCCGATCTCTGTTTTCCCAACCACCAACTGCATGGCGCCAACAACCGCCAGCATCACAAAAATCAGCGTTGTCGAATAGGCAATTGCGAGGCCGTAATCGTTATTTTCCACACGCCCAATGATGTAACTGGTCGCCATGTCATATTCTGCTGATACAAGAAATATGACGGCCGAGATTGCAGTCATCGCGCGAACGAAGCTGTAAACAAGGGCCGCTAGTATGGCCGGGCGCAGTAGTGGCAGGATGATCCGCCTAAACGTTTGCCAAGAGTTTGCACCAAGGGTCAAAGAGCTTTCATCCAGTGATTTATCGAGCTGCGACATCGACGCAATACCCGCCCGCACACCAACCGGCATATTTCTAAAGATAAAGCTAACCACCAGAATAATTCCGGTGCCGGTAATTTCGATAGGTGGCACATTGAAGGCCAAAATATAGCTCACACCGATCACCGTGCCGGGAATGGCAAAGGAAAGCATAGTGCCAAATTCAAAGGCGTTCTTACCGGCAAAGGTTTGACGGGTTAGAAGATAGGCCGTGATCAAACCGACAATCGCAGTCAAAGGCGCGGCTATTCCGGCAATTTTTAGAGTGGTCCAAAAGCTGTCCCAAGCGGCCCCAGACCATCGGATCCCCGATTCCTCAAAGCTAAACGAGAAAGCTGTGAAATAATGTTTGAACGTGAGGCTGTTATTGACACCCCACAACTCTACTACAGAGCCATAAAAAATCATTGCGTAAACAACCATGGTAAAGGCAGCCCAAATCATAGCAAGCGCCAGAACCGGAATTGATAGTGCGCGCGGCATATGTGGATGCATACCGCTGTCGCCCTTGCCAGACACAGTGGTGTAGCTTTTCTTGCCAAGCCAGAAGCGTTGCGCATAAAATGCACCCAGAGTGAAGCACAAGAGCACCATTGCAAGAACAGCTGCCTTGCCTTGGTCATATTGCGCACCGACAATTGCAAAGAATATTTCGGTAGAAAGCACGTCAAAGTTGCCTCCCAATACCAAAGGGTTGCCAAAGTCTGCCATGCTTTCGATAAATCCCAACAGAAACGCATTGGCCAAACCTGGTCGCATAAGCGGCAGAGATACGGTTTTAAACACCTGCCATTTGGTAGCCCGAAGCGTTTGCGCAGCCTCTTCCATAGAAGGCGACACGCCTTCAACCACACCGATTAAAACAAGAAAGGCAATTGGCGTGAATGCCAAAATCTGAGCAATCAACACCCCCGGCAGGCCATACAGCCAGCGTGTCGGTTGGATACCAAAGGCGTCGGAAAAAAAGGTTGTAACCGCGCCTGACAGACCAAACAGTAAGATCAACGCAAGGCCGATAACAAAAGGCGGAGTGATGATTGGTAAAACAGTCAGCGCCCGTAGCGCTCGTTTGTAGCGAAAACCCGAGCGAGTTACGACCAGCGCAAAAATCAGCCCCAACGTCGTGGTAATCAGCCCCACCAACACGGCGAGAAACAAGGAATTCCATGCAACACCGCAGCGACCGCCAGACAGGCATCCTAGGCCCCAAAGTCGGTCATCAAAAAACTTAGAGGCGAATACCGAAAGTGAGTACCCTCCCACATCCGTGATAAAGGCGGCAGTTAACATTTTGGCAATCGGGAAAAAAACGAAAATGGTAACGATCACCACAATTCCCGAAATCGAGCTGACCACAAACACATCGCCATTGATTGCCCCACGGGCCGCAATGCCCTGTGTAAAGAGGAACAGAAACGCGACTGTAACCAGCATGCCGCCATAGCCCATGCCGTATTGCCGATCATTAAGATCTCCCAAAAACACTCGCAACCAGCCAAAGTTCCAGCCTCTTATTCCAATTGAAAACCCCTGTAGGATTATCCAACCGAGACCTATAGCCCCAGCCACAATAAGCACCCGCGCATAGAGCGGGTCACTTTTGCGTTTGAGGAGAACTGCAAACGGTGCCAGAAGCGGCAAAATTAGCGGAGCAAGCCAAAGCTTCTCCGCCTGGACCAAGAGAAAGGCCGCCGGCGCATAGTCGGCATCAAAGGGATAACCGTCAATCAGCCATTCAAATTTAAAAAAATCCTCAACCCCATACCAAGGCACAGCAAAAAAACCTACCAACCCGATCGCGATCCAAAAAATCAAAACAGGGTTGGCTGGTTGTTCTAATGAGGCAAGAGGCTTCATTTATTGTGGCAGAACCGAAACTTCATCATCCCACTTTTTCAGCAAACGCTTCCGCGTGGCTGAAGATCCATAGGTTTTGAAATCATAATCGATCAGCTTAATGCTGCTCATATCCGGTGCGCTATCAGATGTCTGAGCTCCCATATTGGACGGAACTTGAAACGCATTTACTTGCAAAGCCAGATTCTGGGCGTCAGCGCTTAAAGCCCAATCATAAAAAATCTTCGCTTCATCCATATTGCGCGCACCATCAATTATAGACATGGATCCAATTTCGTAGCCCGTGCCCTCAGCAGGAGCGACAACTTTTACGGGGAACCCAGCAACAGCCTGTTTTACGGCGTCATGCATGAATACGATGCCGATGGTGGTTTCACCACGACCGGCGGCTTTAATCGGAGCCGAGCCAGATTTGGTATATTGGTTAATGTTGGCGTGCAGACCTTTCATATAGTCGAAGCCACCATCTTCACCAAACAGCTGCATCATCGTCGCCAATGTCGTATATGCAGTTCCCGACGAATTCGGGTTTGCCATCTGAACGTGGCCTTTATAGACAGGCTTGGTCAAATCGGCCCAAGACGTGGGCGCCGGTAGGCTATTCGCAGCTAGTAGATCGGTGTTGTAACCATAGCCTAAGGCACCAGAATAAATACCAATTGTCTTATTGTTGGCACTGACGGCTTGGGAAATAGCCCAGGGATGCAATTGATCGCGCATCGGTGACACGTAGGAGGCAGTCAGACCTTCTTCGGCCGCTTGCAAATGCGGATCTCCGGTACCACCCCACCAAACATCACCTTTTGGATTAGAGCTTTCTGCTTTGATTTGAGCAAATGTCTCCCCCGAGGATTTTCGGGTCATCGCAACATCGATTCCAGTGGTATTTTCAAAGGTGTTAGCCATCAATTGGCACCAATCTTCCTGCGCACTGCAGTAAAGAGTTAGTTTTTCTGCTTGCGCCGCATTTGCAGAGGCAATTGCTATCACTGAGACACTAACCATTGTCTTTAAAAAGTTCATCTTAACTTCCTCCCAGAAATCTGACCCGACTCATGGTCGGAGAGGTGAGGTTAGCAAGACTAATTAATAAATCAACAGCAACTACTGCGTAAATAAATAACCTGAGGTTATGCATTGTGTAGTGTAGGCAAATTACTTTTCAGGAGGTGGAACCAGGTTTGATCGGCAAAAACTTGGTAAAGTGATAAAAAGCTGGATGATTTCAGTGCGAACTTTCAAGTGGCTAAGTGGGGAAGCTTTCTTCCATGTACATCGTGCATCTAAATCGTGGTTAAAGGCACATAATATTAGGTGGTTTGTAAACTATTAGATTACTCGCCGTGCTTTTAAGAGTTGGTCGAATATGGTATGACTTGTAAAAATGGCTGCTGTTAAATGTTCCTTAAAATTGAGGTCTTAAAATGTTTCTGACTGCGAGAAATAAGTCTTTGGATATAACACATCTGAAGACAGTTATTTTTGACATGGATGGCACACTAATAGAATCTGAACACGTCTGGGCGGAGGCAAAGAAACACATTGCCGAAATATACGGACAAAAAGTCTCTGACGAAGAATTACAAAAATTCATAGGACGTGGAATAAGCGATTTTATCGACGAAGTTTTTAGGCCGACAACCGTGTTTAAAAAGGAAATGATTAAACAAGAGATACACGTGCGAGCTTTGGACAACTATCGCGCCAAGATTCGAGTAATTCCCAATGCCACTAAAATTTTGAATGATTTTTCATCATCAGAGATCAGGATTGCGATTTGCTCGTCCGGACCATTAGAGGCCATAAAACAAAGTTTGGAGGCTTTAAAATCAACAAAAATGATTGAAGTTATAGTATCTGGCGACGCTTTGGATTTTGGAAAACCGCATCCACTTCCTTATCAGCTTACTCTGCAAAAGTTAAATTTAGAGCCATGGAATGCTATTGTGTTTGAAGACACTGTATCTGGATTGCAGTCCGCAAATGCTGCTGGAATTCCTACAATTTATGTCGGCAAGCATACGGGAGAGACAATTATTGACAAAACAGTTCTGACTTCACCCTATCTAAGTGACTTTAACTTAGTATACGTGTGCCCCAACGAGTCCATTTCAGCGTCGAACGGTTAAGTTCTAGCAGACAGATCGCCCATCCGGACTGGACTTCCGTTTTCCAGTGAGCCTGTAGGTGTTGTTAGGCAAAGTCTAACGGGGGTGCTGTCAGAC
>CALCGO010000079.1 GCA_937901055.1 uncultured Rhodobacterales bacterium | reverse complement strand
GAATCCGCCGCGATATTCGAACTTTCACGCACGCTTTATGAGGGCCTGAGCCAAGACCTCAACTACAACATCATGTTCTCCCCGCGTGGCGTATTGATGCTGGCGCAAACCGAACACGAGCTGCGCGCTTGGAAACGCACCTCCCATGCAAACCGTCTTGCGGGCATTCAATCTGAAATGGTCACGCCAGAGCGCATCAAGGAAATCGTCCCGATAATCGAGGTGGACGGACCGCGCTATCCAGTCCTCGGCGGCCTATGGCAGGCCCGTGGCGGCACTGCACGACACGACGCAGTGGCATGGGGATACGCACGCGGCGCGTCTGACCGTGGCGTCGACATTATCCAACAATGCGAAGTTACAGGGATCGACAAGACAGGTGGCAAAGTCACCGGTGTGCAGACATCCAAAGGTGCGATTAAATGCAAGAAACTGTGTGTGGTCGTTGCGGGCAGCTCAGGCGTTCTCGCTGACATGGCCGGCTTTCGCATTCCTGTCGAAAGCATGGCGTTGCAGGCGCTGGTATCCGAGCCAATCAAACCTGTCCTCGATTGCGTAATCATGGCCAATACAGTGCACGGCTACATGAGCCAGTCCGACAAAGGCGAGCTTGTCATTGGCGGCGGCTCCGACGGGTTTAACAACTACACCCAACGTGGCAGCTTCCACCATATCGAGGAAACCGTGCGCGCCCTGATCGAAACCTTCCCGGTTATCTCGCGCCTCAAGCAGCTGCGCCAATGGGGTGGGATCGTCGATATGACAGGTGACCGCTCCCCCATCATCGGCAAAACGCCCGTTGACGGTATGTTCATAAACTGTGGCTGGGGTACGGGTGGCTTCAAATCCATCCCGGGGTCCGGCTGGGCAACCGCCGAAATGCTGGCAGATGGTGCGCCACGTGATTTAGCGGCACCGTTTACAATGGATCGTTTTAAGGAAGGCCGCATGATCGACGAATCCGTCGCTGCCGCGGTGGCACACTAATGGACGCGCAACCAAATCTGGTCCACGTCCAAGTGACTTCTTGTTCTAAAGATTTAGTGGCGGTGCTGCGGACGATAGTTGTAAACGCTTTCGGCCGGTTTGATCAAAAGCCAAACCATATAAAGCATAAACGAACCAACAATGTAGAAAACTGCCTGATTTACGTAATCGTTGGAAGCAACGCCGGTATAATCGTAAATCACTTTGCCGATCATATCCTGCACGCGGGTCACGAATGGCAATACAGCACGCTCAACAGAACTAAAAAAACTCATAATAATTACTCCACAACCAGACGGGGAATATACAAATGTCTGGACTGCCTCAGATTAAACATATTCCCGCCACAATTGCAATCACCTAGAATTCGGTTTTTTGAAACCGTTTCACGAGAGGGAGTGCATTGATGTTAAACAATAAACCGCTGGTTCCTGATGTGAAGTTCCTCCGCAAGGAGTTTATGCTGGCAATGTTGGTCCTATGGCTAGTTAGCTCGGTTTTGGCACTTTACATGGGGTGGGATTCGGTTTTTCCGGCTATCGGGTCAATCGCGTTGTCCATCGGCTTGTCGATTTTCCTAACCCATCGCTACACCTCGCAGGAGGAACGCCGCCTCTGGGACAATCAAGCAGAAGTCCAGCAACGCATGATCTGGCGCTACATGCAAATGGTGCGGCGCGGGCGGCAAGGGGATGACCCACTGGATTTGGAACAACTCGGGGATCGGATAGAGGACAGCTTTGAAAGCATGCTCACGTCAAAACGCGCCGAAGCCGGGTTGGAAACGTATCGTTATGAAATGGTGTACTCCGTCGTCGGAACCCTGCAATGGGGACTGGGCGGAATGTTGGTAGATTGGATACATTGATATGCTGATGCTTAAATGCCCCAATTGCGGTGTGACCGCAGAAGAAACCGAATTCGCTGCGGGCGGTGAAGCGCATTTGACGCGGTACACCTCGGGGTCCGAAGATCAAGTCTTTAGCGATTACCTGTTCGCGCGCAAAAACCCGCGCGGTGTGCATTTTGAACGCTGGCGCCACGCGTTTGGTTGTGGAAAGTGGTTCCACGCTGCGCGCTGCACGGCAACACTCGAGGTGTTTGGCACATATACGGCCCAAACCTCGACTCCACCCGAAGATATCATCGCCGCCGTTAAGGCCAAACGACCAGAGTGGGAGGGCTTCGAATGAGCACACGTCTTGCATCTGGCGGTTCTGTAATCGACCGCGAAACATCCGTTTCCTTTTCCTTCAACGGCAAGACCCTGAAGGGCCACCAAGGGGATACCTTGGCGTCGGCGTTGCTGGCAAACGGGCACACGCTGGTTGGGCGCTCGTTCAAATACCACCGTCCACGTGGCATCATGGCCAGCGGCGCCGAAGAACCGAATGCGCTTGTAAACATGGGCGCAGGCGACCGCTTCGAGCCTAACCAGCGCACCACTACGACCGAGGTTTTCGACGGCCTCACAGCCACCTCACAAAACCATTGGCCCAGTCTTGAATTCGACATCGGCGCGATCAACAACAAAGTCCCGCGCCTACTTCCGGCTGGTTTCTACTATAAAACCTTCATGAAGCCGCAATGGGCATGGAAGCACCTGTTCGAACCAATCATTCGCGCTTCCGCAGGTCTCGGCAACGCTCCGAAAGAGGCAGATGCCGACCGCTACG
>CALCGO010000078.1 GCA_937901055.1 uncultured Rhodobacterales bacterium | reverse complement strand
GGTGAAGGTGATCAACCTGATATCGTCGAGGTTCCAGAGGCACCAAGCGAAGCACCTGCTAAAACTGTTGCTGAAGATGCTGCACCAGAAGAAGTTGTGACAGAGGAAGTTGCAGTTGAAGAAGCAGTGACTGAAAAGGCTGTTTCGGAAGACGCGCCTGAGGCCCCTACCGAAGAATCCAAGGATGAGCCTGCCGCTGAAGAGCCAGCAGAGGAAACCAAATCCGAGACAATTGACGAGCAGCCCGATGTTGACGCTCCTACCGAGGAAGTGGTCACCGAAAAGGTTAAAGAAACACCAACGCCGCGCCGTCAACGTGTACGTCGTTACAAGATTCAAGAAGTCATCAAAGTTCGCCAGATCCTGTTGGTTCAGGTTGTTAAAGAAGAACGCGGCAACAAAGGCGCGGCACTCACAACATACCTTTCCCTCGCTGGCCGGTATTGCGTTCTTATGCCAAACACGGCACGTGGTGGTGGCATCAGCCGCAAGATCACCAACGTTAGCGACCGTAAGAAACTCAAAGACATCGCGGGCGGCATCAACGTGCCACAAGGTGCTGGCCTGATCATTCGGACTGCCGGTGCAAAACGCACCAAGACGGAGATCAACCGCGACTATGAATACCTGCTGCGCCAGTGGGAACAGATCCGCGATCTGACCCTGAAATCTATGGCGCCCGAGCACATCTATGAAGAAGGCAGCTTGATCAAACGTTCGATCCGCGACCTTTATAACAGCGAAATCGACGAGATCATTATCGACGGCGAACGCGGTTATAACGAGGCCAAGGAATACATGGGCATGCTTATGCCGTCCCATGCCGAGAACGTGAAGCTGTACAAAGACGTGCTACCGCTGTTTTCACGATTCCAAGTCGAGACATACCTGTCCGGCATGTTCAATCCGACTGTTCAGCTGAAATCCGGCGGTTACATCGTCATCGGTATTACCGAGGCGTTGGTAGCGATCGACGTGAACTCCGGTCGTGCGACCAAGGAAAACTCGATCGAGGAAACTGCACGTAAAACAAACCTTGAGGCCGCTGAAGAAGTCGCGCGCCAACTGCGTTTGCGTGACCTTGCCGGCCTGATCGTGATCGACTTCATCGACATGGAAGATCGCCGCAATAACATAGCGGTCGAGAAACGCATTAAAGACAAGTTGAAAACTGACCGCGCCCGTATTCAGATCGGCCGCATCTCCAGCTTCGGTTTGATGGAAATGTCACGCCAACGTTTGCGTCCGGGAATGCTGGAAGCATCAACACAACCATGTCCGCATTGTCACGGCACAGGCATCACAAGGTCCGACGATTCGATGTCGTTGGCCATCCTGCGGGAACTGGAAGAAGAAGGCGTTCGCCGTCGTTGTAAAGAGGTGCTCGTCAGCGTGCCGATCAACGTCGCGAACTATATGCTGAACCAGAAACGCGAACACGTCGCAATGATCGAAGGCCGTTTTGGGTTTTCTGTCCGTATCGAGGCCGACCCGCACCTGATCAGCCCTGAATACCGTGTTGAACGTCTGAAAGTAGCGACACGTATCGTTCCCGAGCCTGAGGTGCTGGAAACAGCGACAATCGAATATGCTCCGGAAGTGTTGGAAGATACAACGGACGCAGAAGTTGCATCCCCAGAAACTGAAGATGAATCTGCCCCCAAGAAGCGTCGCCGTCGGCGTCGTCGCGGTGGCAAAGGCCGCAATGGCGATCAGCAGAACGGTGAAAACACATCGGAAGACAACACTGCGACCGAGGCACCTGCTTCTGAAGAGGTAGTCACCGAGGAACCGGCTGAAGAAGAAAAACCGAAGCGTTCCCGTACACGTCGTCGCCGTAAACCGGAAGAAGCTGTGGCGGATAACGTAGAAGAGAAATCCGACGCAACAGAGGCCGAACCCCCTACCCCCGTCGAGGTTCCTGAAGGCAAAGCCGAGGTCGCAGAAAAGCCGAAACGCAAACGTGCACCGCGCAAGCCTAAGGTTGTCAAAGAAGTTGTGGAGGCTCCTGCTGAAGCCGCAGCACCAGAACCGAAGCCCGAGCTAACGCCGGAACCGATGCCTGAGCCAGTCGTTGAACCAGCACCAACGCCCGAGCCAGCACCAACGCCTGAGCCGGTCGTTGAGCAAAAGCCGGACGAACCGGCCAAGCCAAAACGGCGCGGCTGGTGGTCGTTGAAATAAGTTACTGAAAAGGCCCCTTTTATGGGGCCTTTTTGTTATCCATCCACGTCTTCAAGCGGCGAACACCCTCGACAATATCCTCTGTCGAACGCGCATAGGAAAACCGCAAGGTTTTGTGTCCGCGCGCCGGATCGAAGTCGACACCCGGCGTAACTGCGACACCAGCCTCAAGCAAAATCTGACGAGCCAAAGTCACGCTATCGTCCGTTAAATCGGAAACATCGGCATAAATGTAGAAAGCCCCGTCGGGTGGTGCGATTTTGTCGAAGCCGGCTTTGGGTAATTCCTTTAGCAACAGAGCGCGATTACGTTCATACATCGCCAGATTATCTTCTAGCTCTCCAATCGAATCTAGCGCCGCCAAAGCCGCGATTTGCGAGGCATGTGGCGCACAGATAAACAGGTTTTGCATCAAGCGCTCCAAACTGCGCACATGGTCTTCGGGCACAATCATCCAGCCAATCCGCCATCCCGTCATGGAAAAGTACTTGGAAAACGAGTTGATTACGTAAACGTCGTCGCTGATTTCTAAAGCGGTCACAGCCTTCTTACCGTACTCAATCCCGTGATATATTTCGTCTGAAATGAACGCGATATCATGTGCTTCGCAATGCGAAATCAGCGCCGCAAGAGCATCCCGATCCAACATTGTACCGGTGGGGTTTGAAGGGCTGGCCACAAGCAACCCTGCAAGATCGCGCTCTTCTTCTAACGCTTGTACTGTCGGTTGGAAACGCGCCTCGAGTCCCGTGGCAATACTGGCAACATCAATATCCAGCGCCTTCAATATGTTCCGGTAGCTCGGATATCCTGGATCGCCAATCGCAACCCGATCCCCTGCATCAAACAAGCTTATAAACGCCAACTGGAATGCAGCCGAGGACCCAGCGGTCACGACAACCCGTTCGGGCGAAACCTTGACGCCGTACCAATCCATATACAATTGCGCGATCCGCGCCCTAAGCTTGGGCAGTCCAAGCGCGACTGTATACCCCAGCGCCCCATCATCCATCGCCGTTTTCAACGCAGTAACCGCATCAGAGGGCGCGCCGGTGGCTGGCTGCCCAACCTCCATATGAATAATGTGCCGTCCGGCTTCTTCTTCAATGCGGGCGGCCTCCATAACGTCCATGACGATAAACGGGGCCACATCACTTCTTCTTGTACGCCGCATGCGAAAACTCCTGTATGGTGTATCAACTTGGATGCTGGATAACGTGTGCGACGATTGATTGCCAATGCGAACTTGGATTCATCGCTGTTTCCATGTATCGCAGGTAGAAATTTAGTACAAAGGTAAGACAATGAACGTATTCAAAACTATTCTAGTCGCGGGCATGGCCCTTCTTGGCGCAACTTTCGCGCAAGCCGCCGGCCTTGAAAACATGACCGACGGCGAGCGTGACGTTTTCCGTGCAGAGGTTCGCGCATATTTGTTGGGCAATCCCGAAGTTATCCTTGAGGCGATTCAAGTGCTGGAAGAACGACAGGCACAAGTAGATGCACAAAGTGACCTCGATCTCGTTCAGGCCAATTTTGAAGAACTTACGAGGGACGGTTTTTCATGGGTTGGTGGCAATCCTGACGGCGCCATCACGATCGTAGAGTTCTCGGATTACCGTTGTGCATTCTGTAAGCGTGCGCATCCAGAAATTCAGGCAGTGCTCGATGCGAACGACGACGTGCGGTTTGTGATGAAGGAATTCCCGATTTTGGGTGAAGACTCGACGCTAGCTTCTAAATCGGCGATTTCGGTTCTCACACAACAGGGCGACGATGTTTACGAGGCGTTCCATAACCTGCTGATGGCACATAATGGTGCCGTTAACGTAAAAACGTTGTCGAGCCTTGTTGTCAAAGCTGGCGGTGACGCTGATCTTATGGTCGCGCACTTGGATGACCCAGTCGTTGAACAAATTATTGCAAAGAACCGCGATCTGGCTACGCGGATGAAAATATCAGGCACGCCGTCGTTTCTGATTGGAACTGAAATGCTACGTGGGTTTGCGCCTGCTGCGGCAATGCAAGAGTTCGTCGATCGCGCGCGCTCTCAGCTTTGAACAGGTCACCAACATTTAGATAAGTCTTTTCGGCATCTATGCTTTCCAGCGGGTGCCGAAATGCGTATAAGTGACCCCAGAACTAAATACCGGCTTAACCGGAAGAAATCCTGAGGGAATCATGGGCGACAAAAAACAAAATACCGACGTGGACTTCATTACAGCGCTGGCAGAACTACTGCGCTCGAACGACCTGACCGAAATCGAGGTTATGCGCGAGTTTGGCAAAGACGATGTGTTGAACGTGCGCGTCGCGCGTCAGATGCAAGCGGCCACCGTCGTCGCAACCGCACCGATTGCTGCACCCGTTGCTGCTGCCGCTCCTGCTGCGGCAACTCCTGCCCCTGCTGCTCCCAGTGACGATCCAGCGCAGCTTGTCGGCGCTGTAAACTCACCGATGGTTGGCACGGCATATCTTTCGGCAGAACCGGGCGCTGATGCATTCGTAAAAGTTGGCGATACGGTTAAAGAAGGCCAAACCCTTCTGATCATCGAAGCGATGAAAACCATGAACCAGATCCCTGCCCCAAAATCCGGCAAAGTAACACGCATTTTGGTTGACGATGGCGCTCCCGTAGAATTCGGCGATCCGCTGATCATCCTAGAATAATCGGGGAACCGGACGCATGTTCAACAAAATCCTCATCGCCAACCGTGGTGAAATCGCCCTTCGCGTTATTCGCGCCTGTAAAGAAATGGGCATCGGCTCGGTTGCCGTGCATTCGACAGCTGACGCCGACGCGATGCACGTTCGTATGGCCGACGAAAGCGTCTGCATTGGGCCACCCTCGGGCACGCTCAGCTACCTTTCAATTCCGAACATTATCTCGGCCTGCGAGATCACGGGGGCCGAAGCTATTCACCCCGGCTATGGCTTTCTGTCCGAAAATGCCAATTTCGTACAGATCATCCAAGATCACGGGCTAACCTTCATCGGCCCAACGGCTGACCACATCAACATGATGGGCGATAAAATTACCGCCAAGGAGACCATGAAGAACCTTGGCGTCCCTTGCGTTCCAGGTTCCCCCGGTGGCGTCCCGACGGTTGAAGAAGCCATGAAGATTTCCACGGAAATGGGTTTCCCCGTCATTGTCAAAGCCACTGCTGGTGGCGGTGGTCGCGGCATGAAAGTTGCAAAAACCGCCGATGACCTTGAAGAAGCATTCCGCACCGCGCGTTCGGAATCCAAGGCCGCATTCGGTAATGACGAAGTGTATATTGAGAAGTATCTGACCCTGCCCCGTCACATCGAAATACAGGTGTTTGGCGATGGCAAAGGCAAAGCTGTACATCTGGGCGAACGCGACTGTTCTTTGCAGCGTCGCCACCAGAAGGTGCTCGAAGAATGTCCGTCTCCGGTCATTGATGCTGCCACACGCGCGAAAATCGGCAAAGTATGTTCTGATGCGGTTGCCTCTATCAACTACGCCGGTGCGGGTACGATTGAATTCCTGTTCGAAAACGACGAATTCTTCTTCATCGAAATGAACACCCGCCTCCAAGTCGAACACCCTGTCACCGAGGCCGTATACGGCGTTGATCTGGTTCGCGAGCAAATCATCGTCGCCGCTGGCGAGCCGATGTCCTTCGAACAAGAAAACCTCGTTGCAAACGGCCATTCGATCGAGTGTCGCATCAACGCCGAAAAAGTGCCAGAATTCCGTCCATCCCCGGGTAAAATTTCACAGTTTCATGCACCGGGTGGATTGGGCGTGCGGATGGACAGTCACATCTATGACGGGTACTCAATCCCGCCTTATTACGACAGTCTGATCGCAAAACTGATTGTGCATGCACCGGATCGTGACGCGGCCTTCGCCCGTTTGCATCGGGCATTGGGCGAGTTGATCGTTGATGGCGTTGAAACCACCACACCACTCCATCGCGCGCTTCTGGAAGAGCCTGATGTCCTTTCGGGTAACTACGACATCCACTGGTTGGAAAACTGGTTAGAGTCCACAACAAGCCTTGACTGACACGGCTGAATTAACGCCCGAGCTTTTGCTACACGCATATTGCTCGGGTGTGTTTCCAATGGCCGAAACCGCAGAAGATACCTCCGTATTCTGGGTCGACCCAGAAAAACGCGGCATCATTCCTCTCGATGGGTTCCACGTATCCAAGAGTCTTCGGAAGCGATTGTTATCTGGTAAATATGAATTCACGCTTAACACATGCTTCAGCTTTGTGCTGGATGCATGCGCCAACCGCGATGAAACGTGGATCAACCCCTCTATCCGCGCACGGTATAACGAGCTGCATAACCTTGGGTTTGCACACTCAATTGAGGTTTGGAAAGATGGTGATCTCGCTGGTGGCCTTTACGGCGTCAGTATCGGCAGCGTGTTCTTCGGTGAAAGTATGTTTTCAACCATGACTGACGGCTCCAAATTAGCGTTGGTGGCGCTGGTTGCACGTTTAAAAGCCGGTGGGTTCACGTTGCTTGATACACAGTTTTTGACCGATCATCTAGCAACGATGGGCGGCGTCGAAATTGAACGCAAGGACTTCAAAAGCAAATTGGCGACAGCACTGGAAATCGAAGCTGATCTATCGAGATTACCAGCCGAAACAACTCCTTACGAGCTTTGGCAGCTAAGCACCCAAACATCGTAACGCGGATGATCTAGCGCGGAAAGCGCCGGGCTTGATGCAAACATCCATCCAATGAAGCGCGGTACATCTTCGCGAATATCCTGAACGACCAACTGTGCGAAGGCGTCGGAATTGATGTCCCCTTTCGGATACCGGCAGGCCAACAACGTAACCTCCAAACGCTCGTAGGTTACTGTTTCGCCGACGGCTATCACGATGTCTTGCGCTGTGCCGTTGATGCGATCCAAGCCGCGTAGTAGCGCCGTTTGTGCGACGTCCGAAATAGCCGGTTGAAGTTCGACCTCCAGATAGGGCACCGGAATGCTGTATTCGGATTCAGACAACGTTTCGACGATAATTTCAGATTCTATCTCGTCGAGCAATGATTGCGCAGCCGCAAACGGCGCCCATATCAAAGCTAGCAATAATACGGTTAACTTACTCGTCATCATTACTGCCAAATTTTAACAGAAGGTTAAGTAGACTTACAGCGCCCTGCGTGTAAACAAACTCGCCATCTGGTTCCAACATAAACGGCGACCCGCCGGCGGTGACTTCAAGGTATGCGCCACCAAGCAGCCCATCGGTTGCAACCTTAATTTCGGCGTCATCCGGAATTAGCACATCGTTATCGATCGAGACTTTGGTGACCGCCTGATACGTTACCGGATCCAACGTGATCGACGATAATGTACCTACCTTAACGCCCGACAGCTTAACATCACTCCCGACATTCAGGCCAGAAACGCTGCGAAAACTTGCCGTAAGCGAATACTGGTTGGTGTCAGCCGAAAATCCACTTATCTGGGTAGCGTAGTATAGAAAACCGGCGGCCACGGCTAAAACCACGGCACCGATTAGTGTTTCTGATACGTTGTTTGCCATCCTCAAAGCCCCTATTTAGGCTGCCAAGCCTCATAATCAGCGGCGGCAGTCTGGGCCGACAAAATGCTGCCCGGCGGGTGATAAGCCGCATCTGTGCCACTCAAATTGGCGACGTGCGCTTTTTCCCACGACTTGTGTTGAAGTGGTGTGGTACCTGGGCATTCATCAAAAGTGTGGTGCAACCATCCGTGCCAATCGGGCGAAATGCGCGATCCTTCGATCGGGCCATCATAAATCACCCAGCGTTTTGTCTGGTCTTTGTTGGTGTAATACTTGTTACCAAGCTCGTCTTCGCCGACAAGTACGCCGTTACGCCAAGTAAAAATCTGGGTTCCGAACGATTGCCCGTTCCACCATGTCAGTACACGCAAGATAAATTTCATAACGACTCCAGCATCAATGTTTAACAAGCTTATGCCCCAATTTCTTAGGGCAGGTCTAGCCAATTCAGGAGGCAGACGCCGCTTCGTCCTCTTTATCCGAGTAAATGAGCAATGGTTCGCCTTCGCGCCGAACCGCTTCGGCGTTCACAACAACCTCGTCTACAGTTCCCATACCAGGAAGTTCGAACATCGATTCAAGAAGGATTTCTTCGAGAATGGACCGCAAACCACGCGCGCCGGTTTTCCGTTCGATTGCGCGCGCGGCAATGGCCGTTAGCGCATCTTCGGTGAAGGTCAGTTGCACATCTTCCATCTCGAACAGACGCTGATACTGTTTAACCAACGCATTTTTTGGTTCTGTCAGGATTGTAACCAGCGCATCTTCGTCAAGATCGGTCAGCGACGCGATTACTGGCAGACGTCCGACAAATTCAGGGATCAAGCCGAATTTCAGCAGATCTTCCGGTTCCAACTGCTGCAGCACCTCGCCTACAGGTTTGTCTTCATCGTCACGCACATCGGCCCCGAAGCCCATGGCCGTACCTTTGAAACGCTGTGAAATGATTTTGTCGAGGCCCGCAAATGCCCCGCCACAGATAAAGAGGATGTTTGACGTATCCACCTGCAAGAATTCCTGTTGCGGATGCTTGCGCCCGCCTTGCGGAGGAACGGAGGCAATTGTGCCCTCCATTATCTTAAGCAACGCCTGCTGAACGCCTTCGCCCGACACGTCGCGCGTGATCGAAGGGTTGTCAGACTTGCGCGAAATTTTGTCGATCTCGTCAATATAAACGATCCCGCGTTGTGCTCGTTCAACGTTATATTCAGCGGATTGCAGCAATTTTAGAATGATGTTTTCTACGTCTTCGCCAACATAACCAGCTTCGGTCAGTGTCGTTGCGTCCGCCATCGTAAACGGCACATCCAATACGCGCGCCAATGTTTGCGCCAGCAGCGTCTTACCGCAACCAGTCGGACCCACCAGCATAATGTTGGATTTTGCCAGTTCCACGTCAGCATTCTCGGAAGCATGCTCAAGACGTTTGTAGTGGTTGTGGACCGCCACCGACAAAACCTTCTTGGCAACAGCCTGGCCGATGACATAATCATCCAGAATTTTGCAAATATCTTTAGGGGTAGGCACGCCATCAGCCGATTTCACCAGATTGCTCTTGGTTTCCTCGCGGATGATGTCCATGCACAGCTCGACGCATTCGTCACAGATGAACACAGTTGGGCCAGCAATCAGTTTGCGAACCTCGTGCTGGCTCTTGCCGCAGAACGAACAATAAAGTGTGTTTTTTGAGTCTTTACCGTCAGATTTCGTCATCACATCTCTCCTGACAAGGACGCTACTGCGCCGAGTCGCTTACCCGATATTTGCCCTATTGGACATTACCAACCCCGGCAATTCAAGCCGGAATTGATCGCATTACTTACTCATTACGCCTCTGGCGCGGCTTCTTCAACGTGACGGGTAACGATTTCATCAACCAATCCCCAGTCTTTAGCTTCTTCGGCTGTCATGAAGTTGTCACGATCAAGCGCTTTTTCAACAGTCTCCAGATCTTGCCCGCAGTGCTTGACATAAATCTTGTTAAGACGGTCCTTGAGCTCCAGAATTTCTTTTGCATGCAGTGCGATGTCAGACGCCTGGCCCTGGAAGCCTCCGGATGGTTGGTGCACCATTACACGCGAATTTGGCAAGCTGAAGCGCATATCTTTTTCACCCGATGCCAGCAACAACGACCCCATAGAAGCCGCCTGCCCGATCACAGTTGTCGCAACCTTCGGGCGGATGTACTGCATGGTGTCATAAATGGCCAAACCACTGGACACCACACCGCCGGGCGAGTTGATATACATCGAGATTTCTTTTTTCGGATTTTCGGCCTCAAGAAACAGCAACTGCGCCACCAAAAGCGTTGACATACCGTCATGAACCGGACCGGATACGAAAATAATCCGTTCTTTCAAAAGGCGCGAGAAAATGTCGTAGGAACGCTCGCCGCGGGCTGTTTGTTCAACAACCATTGGTACCAGCGTGTTCATATATGTGTCGATTGGGTCTCTCATGTGCTTACCTTTTTTCTTACGTCCGAGGAATATCGGATAATCCTTGTTAAAAGGTTTAAGTATCGCGCGCAGGGTCTGCAAGGGCAAAAACCCCAAAGAAAAAGGCGAGCCAACCAGCCCGCCTCAAATTCTTCAACCTGTTAACGAAGACTTAAGCTTCGTCTAGGCCTTTGATCGCTGTTTCCAGATCATCTTTGGAAACTTTCTTGTCAGAAACTTCAGCAAGCTCGACAATGAAGTCCACAACTTTGTCTTCATAGATCGGTGCACGCATTTGCTGTTGTGCCTGTTCGTTTTTCTGCATGAATTCGAAGAACTCACGTTCCTGACCCGGATACTGGCTAGCCTGTTGGAACATTGCCTGCTGAATTTCCTGTTCGGTTACTTCAACATTGTTCTGGTTGCCGATCTCGGCCAACAAAAGACCAAGGCGTACACGGCGTTCCGCCAATGTGCTGTGCTCTTCAGTTGTTTCGATTTCAGGATGATCATGGCCCTGAACATCAGGGTTGTCGTCATGCCAAAGCTGGTGCGCGATCTGGTCGGCTTCAACTTTAACCAGCGACGGAGGCAGATCAAACTTAACTTGCTCGTCCAGCTCATCCATCAACTTACGTTTCATGATTGCGCGGGATGCACCAGCGTATTCATTTTCCAAACGCTCTGTGATCTGCTTGGTCAGATCCTCAAGGCTTTCGGCGCCGTATTTCGTGGCCAGCTCTTCGTCAACTGGCGCAGCTTTCGGCTCGCGAACTTCTTTAACAGTACACGTGAACACAGCATCTTTGCCAGCAAGCGCTTCAGCACCGTACTCGGCAGGGAAAGTCACGTTAACGTCCAGCTCTTCGCCTTCTTTAGCGCCAACCAACTGCTCTTCAAAACCAGGGATGAAGCTGTTTGAGCCAAGAACCAGCGGATAATCATCGCCAGCGCCGCCATCAAAGGCTTCGCCGTCAACTTTACCCAAGAAGTCGATCACAACTTGATCGTCGTTCTTGGCTTTCGAACCCTTACGGCGCTTCTCGTAGTTAGTTGTCGAGGCAGCCAGATTCTCCAAAGCTTCGGTCACAGCTGCATCTTCGATCTCTGTTACCAGACGCTCAAGTTTGATTTTGCCGAAGTCGGCTTCAGGAATTGTTGGCAGACATTCATAAGAAACGGAAACGGCAACATCGTCGCCCTCTTTCCACTCATCGTTAGTCATTTTGATTTCTGGCTGCATCGCTGGGCGATCGCCTGTTTTCTCAAAATGTTCACCAACGGCGCCGTCAACGGCTTCCTGCATGGCTTCGCCCATTACGGACTGACCGAACATCTTTTTCATCAATGCAAGCGGCGCGTGACCTTTGCGGAAACCCTTCATCTGGAAATCAGCGCGCGCCGCTTCCAGTTTTTCGGTTACTTTGGCTTCTAGTTCAGCCGCAGTAATCGTAACATCATAGCCGCGTGTTAGGCCTTCGTTCAGGGTCTCAGTAACCTGCATTTTGCTTCCTTCATATGTTTGGTACGGATGAAGGGACTTGAACCCCCACGCCTCACGGCACCAGAACCTAAATCTGGCGTGTCTACCAATTCCACCACATCCGCATATCGCTGTTATCTTGGACAACAGTTCAATTCCGCGCCTCTCTAACAGACGCTTTTCGGGTTCGGAAGGGGTAAAATGGCCTCTAGAGGCCTAAATCGGAAAAAACTTTCGGGAGTTGCTCGGCGATGTCCTCCGCAATCAGCCCGGGGCCGAAATTCAGCGCACATTCCACATGTAACCAAGCCCCTGTTTCCGCGGCTTGCATCGGGCCAAACCCGCGCGCCAGCAGCCCCGTGATAAACCCTGCAAGCACATCACCAGATCCAGCCGTAGCCAGCCAAGGCGCCGCGCGTTCATAATGCGCCGAATTAATCGCCGCCCTGCCCGAGGGATCGGCAATAACCGTATCCGCCCCCTTATAAAGCACAACACATCCCGCCCGCTTGGCGGCCTCCCGTGTGGCATCAACTTTTGAATAAGCTGGACCCTTAGTGGCAGGTTCCGCCAGTTTCTCGGCAATATCAGGGAACAACCGCGTAAACTCCCCCGCATGGGGCGTCAGAACGCAATTCTCATGCAACAACCCGAACAACTCCGCATCCCGCGACAACAACGTCAAAGCATCCGCATCCAGCACCACACCGTAGGGTGTGCGGTCCCCGCGCACCGTCAACGCTTCCCGCACCAACGCCGCCTGTTCCTCACCAAGCCCCAAAGCCGGCCCCAAACAAAGCGCATTGATCCGCTCGTCCTGCAATACTGCTTTCAACGCCGTAGCATCCGCCACCCGCTTCAACATAATGGCATTTAGCTGCGCCGCATTTTCAGCCAGCGCATCCGGCGGACAAGCCACGGTAACCACCCCAGCCCCAATCCTGAGCGCCCCACGCGCCGCAATACGCGCCGCACCGGTTTTGCCGGATGGGCCTGAAAGAATGAGGGCATGTCCGTGGGAATACTTGTGACTATCATATTTATTAACAAATTTACCAACGTTATCCCGATCAATAAGTTCAATTAAGTGTGGCGCGCTCAAAGTGGCGGCCGTAATCGAGATATCAACTCTTCTTAAGCTCTTGGTGATATTCGGCATGTCCCCCGTAAGGAGGCCGACTTTCGTCGGCGCAATGCCAGCGCATAAATCAACGTCCAGCACGCCAGCACTTTCCAGTATTCTGCCGCTGTCGGCACATACTCCGGACGCTATATCAATGGCACAGGTATACGGCCCGTTTTCTCGCAGCTTTTCGTTGATCGCAGAAAAGCTCCAAAACACTTCTTCAGGAATTCCTCTGGTAAGTCCCGTTCCAAACACCGCATCAATCCAAAGGTCCGCATCTGTGCTCGCTATATCGGCAGCCGAAAGGTTTCTAACCGACCCCATCACCTTCCACCGCTCACAATTCGCCTTAGCATCAACCGGCAGCTTGCCCTCATCCCCGTAAAGAAAAACCTCAACCTCCCAGCCGCGTTCTTTCAATAACCGAGCCACAACAAACCCGTCGCCACCATTGTTCCCCGGCCCGCACAGCACCACCGCTTTATGCGAGGTCAAAGCCATCGCAGGCCATTCCTCAAGTATCGCCTCAACGACACCAACACCCGCGCGTTCCATCAATTCCAACCCAGTAACTTCGCCACTATCAATCGCAGCTTGCTCAATGGCCCGCATTTGGGCTGCGGTTAGAATTTCAGTCATGACATTCTCAATCTGTTCAAAAAACCATCACTTTGCCTAAATAATAGGCAGCAATACCGGAAAGGCTAGACCCGCCCTGAAACCCGACAGTATCCATTTGTATCCCGTCTGCACAGGTGATTTCTAACGCCTATAGGAATTAACCGGAGCATCGACATGAAGAAAATC
>CALCGO010000077.1 GCA_937901055.1 uncultured Rhodobacterales bacterium | reverse complement strand
AGCGCGCCATAACAATGACAGGTCGCGTGTCCGCATTGGATCAAAACCAAGCGGCTCGCCAATCCAGTTAATCAGCACAACAAGCTGCGGCGCGCCGACAAATGCGATGTAGAGTAACAGCACCAGCATCGGAATACCGCGCACTACCTCGATATAAAACCGCGCCATCTGTCGCAAAATCACATAGGGTGACAGCACCGCCAATGCCAACAACAACCCCATCAAAGACGCCATAAAAAACGCCACCAGCGTCACAAACAGCGTGATCGAAATCCCTTTGGAAACGATGTTGAAAACCTGCACATACAGGTCATCATTCACCACGCGGTACGCGAAATACAGCCCGATGCCGATCACCAGCACCAACCAATACGGGAATTCTTCTTTATGTGGGGCGTTGTTCATAAACAGTCAAAAGCCCGACGCATTCGCCGGGCTTTTCTTTCTCTCTAGCCTATTGGCCCAGTTCATATTCAAGGAACCACTTGACGTTCATCGCCTCGATCGTTCCGTCGGCTTGCATCGCGGCAATCGCCTCGTTAATCGGCGCAACAAGGTCAGAACCTTTAGGGAAGATAAAACCGAAATCTTCGGTTCCCATCGGATCACCGACCAGTTTGAACGTATCAGGATTAGCCTTAACGTAGCCGTTACCCGCCGTGCCATCTGTCAAAACCACATCAACATCACCGGAGCGCAACGCTTGAACGGACGCACCAAACGTTTCAAACAGCTTAATCCGCGGGTTCGCCTCATCCGCATCCAGCATGTCGTAAACCGCTACGTAAAACGGCGTCGTTCCTGCCTGCGCACCGACCAAGCCATCTTCATATGCCGCGAAACTAGGTCCATCGCTGAAGTTATCCTCATCCGCACGTACCAGCATGAACATCTGCGAAGTCATATAGCTGTCCGAGAAGTCCACCTTCTCTTTACGATCATCCCGAATGGTGATGCCCGTCATACCGACATCATATTGCCCTTCGGAAACGGCAGGAATCATCGCATCCCAGCTCGTATTCTCAATCACAATCGTCGCGTTGATACGCGCGCCAATCTCGGCAATCGCGTCATATTCCCAACCAATTGCATTACCCGTTTTGGGGTCCATAAACTGCAACGGTGGATACGCATTTTCTGTCACCACGACAATCTCACGACCGCCAAGGTCCGCAGCAAAAGCCGCGCCTGCGATCATCGACGCCACGGCGCCCATCAAAATTTTCTTGAACATAATATCTCCGATCCCATTGTTTGAAGTCTTCTCGAGAACGCGAAGCCTCGCACGAAAGCCGAACGCGGCGCAAGATATGTAATGTCGTTTTCGCGACGCCCAAAGTCGGCTGCATATAGACGAACGCCGTGCGACAAGGCTAACTGTACGCAAATTCTGATTCCGGAGGTTGCGTTATGAAAACTCACGTAAAGGCTTGTGTCGTTGGCGGCGGCGTCGTCGGTGCATCAATCGCCTATCATTTGGCCAAAGCCGGATGGGATGACGTAATCCTTCTGGAACGCGACGAGTTAACCTCTGGCTCCACGTGGCACGCCGCCGGATTGCTACCCCTGTTCAACATGGGCTACGCAACGACCCACATTCACGATTACTCGGTAAAGTTCTATAAAGAACTAGAGGCCGAAACCGGCCTGAACGCGGGATTCTCCGTCGTTGGTAACCTACGCATGGCCCAAACCGATGAGCGTATGGACGAGTATAAACTCTACGCCACCACCGCAGATTCCGTCGGCGTCGAATATGAATTCCTGACACCCGACGAGGTGAAATCCCGTTGGCCGCTGATCAAAACCGACGATCTGAAAGGTGCGCTCTATCACCCGACGGACGGCTACATAAACCCTGCCGACGTCACCATGGCGATGGCCAAGGGTGCGCGCCAACGCGGCGTGGAAATCATCCGAAAACGTCAAGTTGATTCATACGAATGGACAGGCACCGAATGGATCATCCGCGGTTCGATCATGGTTGAAAAAGGCGGTAACCTCGTCCCTTCCGAAGAAACCTTCGAAATTCACGCCGAACATGTCGTCACCGCCACCGGCAACCACGCCCAACGCACAGCCAAACAGCTCGGCATCAAGATGCCAGCCGTCCCCGTCGAACACCAGTTTATCGTCACCGACGTTGATCCGGCGCTGCAAGCCTACCGCGAAGCCGGCAACCCCGAGCACCCCGTGATCCGTGACGCCGACGCACAATCTTATGTACGCGAAGAACGCGGCGGCTGGATCTTGGGCGTATACGAAAAACACGCCCCAGCCCGTTTTGAACACGGCGTACCAGACAGCTTCCGCGCCGATCTGTTCCCGCTGGAACTGGAACGGATTGAAGACCAATACATGGCCATGATCCACCGTATGCCTTCGTGCGAAGAATCCGGCCTGAAAGACGATTTCAACGGCCCGATCTGCTACACACCAGACGGAAACCCGCTCGTTGGACCTGCACCCGGCTTACGCAACATGTGGCTGGCCGAAGGCTTCAGCTTCGGTATTACCGCCGCTGGCGGCACCGGATATTACCTCGCCCAGATGATGGTCGACGGCGAAGCCGACATCGACATGGCATCGCTTGACCCCAAACGCTACGGCGACTGGATGACAACCGAATACGCCGCCCGCAAAAACGAAGAATGCTACGATCACGTCTACATCCTTCACCACCCGGACGAGGAACGCGAAGCGTGCCGCCCACTGCGCACCGCCCCATGCTACGACCGGATGAAATCCGCGGGCGCTCAGTTTGGCGTCGTTAACGGTATGGAACGCCCGAACTATTTCGGACCGCTCGATGCGCCATCAAACTTTGACCACGACAGCCGTTCTTTCCGCCGTGGCGACTGGTGGAAACACGCCGTAGACGAGGCCAAAGCCATCCGGACAGGCGTTGGCATGATTGACGCCACGGCCTTCACCAAGCACCGCGTAAAAGGCCCGGGCGCCACAGCTTTCCTTGACTGGTTCACCACTAACAAGCTTCCGCGCGTTGGTCGGATCAACCTCACGTACGCCCTCACCGGCGCAGGCACGACTCGCACCGAATATACCATCGTGCGCGAAGCGGAAC
The DNA here is from genome assembly GCA_937901055.1 of uncultured Rhodobacterales bacterium. Classification (GTDB taxonomy): domain Bacteria; phylum Pseudomonadota; class Alphaproteobacteria; order Rhodobacterales; family Rhodobacteraceae; genus NORP23. The sequence goes on along the minus strand of CALCGO010000077.1, from coordinate 3,007 downwards.
ACGAGTATTACCTCGTCTCCTCCGGCGCTCTAACCGATTACGATGGCGATTTCCTGCGCAAAGCCGCGGCTGACAAAGCACCCGAATTCGGCTACATCGAAATCCAGAACGTCACCACCCAATACGGCGTTTTCGCGCTCGCTGGCCCGAAAGCCCGCGATGTGATGAAAAAACTGATCTCCGATCCTGATCCCGAAACCGCGCTTACGAACAAACGGTTCCCGTGGCTATCCTCCCAACATATCGAGCTTAAGATGTGCCCCGTCCACGCCATCCGCGTGGCCTACACGGGTGAACTCGGCTGGGAACTCCACCACCCCATCGAGATGCAGAACTACCTGTTTGACCAGATCACAGCGGCGGGCGAAGAATTCGGCCTTAAACTCGTCGGTGCCCGCGCCCAAAACTGGCTGCGCCAAGAAAAATCCTACCGCGCCTTTGGCACCGAGCTTGGCCGCGACGCCACCCCTGCCGAGGCCGACCTCCCTCGTTTCATCGACATCTCCAAGGAATTCCACGGTAAAGCCGAAATGGAAGCAATCGGCATCCGCGCGAAATGCGTCACCCTTCTAATCGACGGCCCAACGGACGCCGATCCATGGGGCCGCGAAGCACTATTCCTTGACGGCATCAAAGTAGGTCGCCTAACCTCGGGCGGCTACTCCGTCCACTTTGAAAAATCCATCGGTATGGGCTACGTTCCACCAGAACTGGCAACTGTCGGGCAAAAACTAAAGGTCAAAATGTTCAACGAACTCTGGGATGCCGAAATCGTCGAAGACAGCCCGTACGACCCGAAGAACGCGACTATCAGGGTGGATGGATAACCCGACCCACAAACAAAGGACCGCCAATGGAACGCGAAATACTGGATACATTAGAGGATTACGCCACCGCCTATTGCAACAAAGACATCGACGCGCTGATGGCGGTTTTCGACGATGCCGCCGACATCAGCGTCATCGGCACCGGCGCCGACGAGCTTTGCGACAACCGTTCCAGTATCAAACACCTGTTTGAGCGCAATTTCCACGACGCCACCGCCAAATCATTCGAGTGGCACTGGCGCAAGGTCACACAACGCGACGACTCCGCGGTCGTCGCCGCGACCCTCACGATTCACCTCGAAGTCGACGGCACCTCCCTTAGCGTCCCGATCCGCTGGACCGTCGGATTAGTCAAACGCGATAACGGTTGGAAATGGACTCACCGCCACGCCTCGAGCGCTGCCGGGAACCAAGCAGACGGCGCCGCTTATCCGGTGGACTAACCGCCGCCTGCCTCATCAATAACCCGTAAGGAATCGACATGATCAACGGCAGCTGCCACTGCGGCACAGTAACCTTTCAGATTCTGGAAAAACCGGATTCCGTAGTCTCCTGCAACTGCTCCATCTGTCGCAAACTCAACACCGTCTGGGCCCACTCCCATCGCATCAAACTGGCCCTGAATGCACCCGAGGGTTCAACCCACATCTATAAATGGGGTGACAAAGACCTCGAATTCCACAGCTGCAAAACCTGCGGCTGCACCACCCACTGGATGGCCACGGACGGCTCCCGCTACGCCGTAAACTGCCAACTAGCGAGTGAAACAGATATGGACGGGGTCCGGGTAAGGCGATTTGACGGGGCCCAAACATGGGCGTTTCTGGACTAAAGCTCCCTGAGAATCCGTTAACGATCTCTTAATCAATTGGCCTCTAAAATACCATTATCCCGATCTATATTGACTGGCATTCTGTTCTTTCGTAACTGTGTGGGCATATCGCACGCACTAAAGTTAACTAATTACTATTATAGGATTAACTCATGGCCACTTATTCGATCTGGGTTTACCAAACAAATGATCTAACGGGCGTGCCAAACGAAAGCTGGTTCGGCGCGGCATCTGGCAGCCCAACCTTCACCATCGGCGTGAATGCGGGCGCCAATTGGATCGAAATTGTTGTCGAAGACAATGACTTTACCTTTGATGAAGGCGACGCAACTCAAGCCCTTGCTCAAGATGTCACGATTAACGGTGTGTTGTATACCGCAGGAACGGACATCTACAGCGCATACGAACTTAGTGACAGCACAACCGGACACCACATTACCACGATCCACATCGGGGACTCCGCCAATGGCGGGCTTTCCGAAACAGGCGCCGTGCAGGCCCTTATGTCGGACAAACCGATGCCCGCTGATGCGTCGTACACCTTTGACGGCGAACAAACCACTTACGGCAATGTGCTCATCCCTTACGATGGCGACGGGCATTACATCTGCTTTGGCCGCGGCACTCTTATTCAAACACCAGCGGGTGAAATCGCAGTAGAGGATTTAGCCGCCGGAGACCAAGTCGTCACACAAGATTCCGGCGTACAGACAATCCGCTGGATTGGCTCTCGCGAACTCACAACAAACCCCAAAACCGCCCCGATTATTATCGGCAAAGGCGCGTTGAATGACCTGAACGGCGACCCTCTTCCCAAACAGGATCTAACCGTTTCCCCCCAACACCGGATGCAAATTTCCAACTGGCGCGCGGAGCTTATGTTCGGCGAACCCAGCGTTCTGGTTGCAGCAAAACACTTGATCAACGGCGACACAATTTATGTCAGCCCGACGGACGCCATAGAATACTTCCATATCCTATTCGATAAACACGAAATCGTATTCGCAAACGGATGCCCAAGCGAAAGCTTCCATCCCGGGCAACAAGGCTTCGGCACAATGCCCGAAGAATCGCGCAAAGAGATTTACGACCTATTCCCCGCGCTGCGAGAAAACATGGGCCAATACGGCGCACTAACCCAATCCGCCCTAAAAGCGTTTGAAGCACGAGCCCTCCTAAACTCGTAAACCGGCGTCTTATCTCTGAAGTTTCTGGTTGCAAGGCTCACTGGATGGCCGCGGATACTTCGGAGCTTTGAGATTAGGGGTAACGCCACTCGAATTGGAAGAAAAACTGAGGTTTTCGGCTTTGGGCTGGCTTCACGGGTATGCCTCCGACATTGACACAG
>CALCGO010000076.1 GCA_937901055.1 uncultured Rhodobacterales bacterium | reverse complement strand
TCAGGGTCACGAATGCCCAAAGTGCGAACGCGCCTGTCCTACCCCTCTAAAAGACCTCTGCATAACGCTATTTCAACATGAAATGAGGGCAGCGCCGGCCTGGGCGGGCGCATATGTCTGGTGATGAAATCACTGCAAAATTTGAGCAATGTCCATATATACCAGTATACCCAGATGGTGAATGCGCCTGCCGGGGGGCAGGCAGGCGCAGCCCGGTGTTGCCACCGGGCAAAGTGTTTTGGCTTGGCAGTTGGGTTATGCAGAGGTCTTTTAATTGTTTGCCACTTCGTGGCGACTGATCGGGCGACGAGGTGGGTTTTTACCCTTGTCTGCAACAACAAGACGGCGGCCAACCGCCCGGCGCTTTCTGCGCGATCTGAAGCGTCCCTGCCCGGATGCGTCTTCATACAGTTCGGGCGGTTCAATGGTCGTGTCGAGGAGGTCTTGCAGAGCTATCATGTCCGATCCGATGAAGAAATCGAGGCGACGCTGCACCGTTACATTTGGTTCTACAACCAACAACTTCCGCAGTCAGCGTTGCGTAGCAGGCCGCCCTTGCAAGCGATGAAGGATTGCCATAAAATCAAACCGGAGCTGATCAAAAAGCAGCCGTACGACCTTCCGGGATGTGACAAATAATTAGGGGGCTGTAATGCCAGGATTTGAACTGATCGGCGAAGAAGAACGTGCAGCCCTAAATGAATTGATGGATGAAGGTGGCGTTTTATTTGCACATGGTTTCGGACCAATGCGCAAACGCTATCATGTTCGGGAATTAGAAGCAGCGTTTCGTGACAAACTAGGCGCGAATGATGCCCTATGCGTTTCATCAGGTACCGCGGCGATCAAAGTCGCGTTGAAGTCATTGGGTGTTACCTACGGGGATGAAGTAATCACGCAATGTTTCAACTTTATCGCGACGGTCGAAGCCATCGTAGACTGTGGGGCAACGCCCGTGATCGCAGGATCAGATGAGACCTTAAATATGGATCCTACCCAATTGGAAGGATTGATTACAAAAAAGACAAAAGCAATTATGCCGGTTCACATGTTAGGCGTTCCCGCACGTATGAATGAAATCAAAGCCATTGCTAAAAAATACAAACTGCCTGTGATCGAAGACGCCTGCGAGGCCGTTGGCGCAAAATATAATGGTCAATATGCTGGAACGTTGGGTGATGCAGGTGTCTTCAGTTTTGATTTTGGTAAAACAATAACAACTGGCGAAGGCGGCCTTGTGATTTTACAAAACGCTGAAATGGCCGAAAAATCGCGCTGGTATCACGATCACGGCCACATGAATCTAGAGGGTAGACCACGGGGATTAGATCGTGCAGGAATCACAGGCTTCAACTATCGTATGAGTGAATTGAATGCCGTCGTTGGTAAGGCGCAATTGGCAAAACTGGATTACATCGTAGAGGAATCTGGAAAACGCTTCAAAGTATTGTGTGATGGTGTCACGGTCCCAGCGTTTAAAAAACGCGCAATCCCAGAGGAAGCCGAACCTGCGTTTGACACCGTGATTTTCGAAGTCAAAGATAAAAATTTGCGCGATAGCACAATCGCCCTATTGAGTGACATGGGTTTTGGAACAAAAAATTTACCTGATGCTATGAATTGGCATTGCTCGGTATTTTGGGATCACATGGGGTTCGACACACGCACCCCTGCCGCGATGGAAACCCTCGCGCTTTTGGAACGACAAATCGCAATCCCCGTCGTTTTGGGCCGATCGGTCGAAGATTATGCAGCGCTTGCGGATGCATTGAACGCATTGGCAGACTAAGTTTTGTTAATCGTGGTACCAGCCCGGGCAGGATCCAAAGGAATTCCTGGAAAAAACACCAAAATCTTTCGCGATGCGCCTTTGGTGAATTGGTCATTTGCTGCTGCAAAATGGCTATCGAACAAATTAGATGCACAGGTTCTATGTACCACTGATGATCCCAAGGTGGCGGAGCTGGCTCGGGCAATGAATTTGTTGGTGCACAATCGGGCCAAGCAGTTGGCCAACGATACAGCCAGCATGGCGGAGGTAGTTCTGGATGTCTGTGAGGCCACGAACTCAAATAATTATATTCTGTTACAACCCACGTCGCCGTTACGGATAAAGGTCGATTTGGAACGACTGGTGTCAGCGTTGGAGAAGAATCCAACGGTCGTATCCTGTACCGCCCCTGCAGAAGCGCCAGAAGATATCATCGAATTATCATCTGGGCCGATCATAACTGGTCCCAAAACTGAAACACGCCAAGAGCGAGTCAGAGAATATCGTTTTGTGGATGGGGCGTTTTATGCTGGCTGTGTAACGAACCTTAAAAACGGGCTAGGTTTTTCACCCGCTGGCACAAAATTCGTAACACTATCCAATCCGATTGCTAATGATATCGATACACCCTTTGACTGGACGATGGCAGAAACCCAGCATGATTGGCTTGTATCGCAGGGAGTGGAATTTGTCCGTCCCTGAATTTGACCTCGTGATCGTGGGTGGTGGTTCCGCGGGGTTAGAACTGGCCCGCATGGCAACACGTGCAGAATTGAACGTTGCCTTGATTGAACAAGGTGTCAGCAGTGGGCGTCACATTTTCCAGCGTATTCCATTGATGGTCGGTAAAATTATAGGCAATTCGCGTTTTGTGGATGTTTGGCGATCTATCCCTTTGACGAGCGCTGGTGGATTTGCGCGGCCCATACTCGCTGGGCGAGGGTTGGGTGGATCCTCTCGGATCAATGGTAATGTAGCATATGCTGGGCCCCGCCATAGATATGCCCAAGTCTATGACAAAATTGGGTTAAATTTTTCAGATATCTTACGTGAGTTATCACCAGGAGCATCGAACGCTGCGCCGCGCGTTCACACATGGACAGATGGTCTGAGCGAACTGTTTTTGAAAGCGACGGTGGCTGACGGTGCCCGTTTGCTGGACGACCCTGATGATGATTTCTTTGGAGCATCACCCCTGCATGTGAATACGCGATGGGGTTTAAGACACAACCACTTGGAGGCATTTTACCGCCAAGCCAAAAAGTCAAAGCTCACGATCGTTCAAGGAACCGCAAAAGAATTAATCTTTACCGATAGTCGGGTTTCAGGAGTTGTTTTGGTAGATGGCGTTGAAATACACGCACAGGAAATCATTGTGTCTGCTGGTGCTATTGGATCCCCCACCCTTTTACTACAGTCTGGTATTGGTGATAGTGCGATGCTGCGTCGAGCTGGAATTGCGGGCAAATTGGATCAACCTCATGTTGGTCGACACCTAAAAGATCACGCAAATTTGCGCATCCCGTTTTCTTGCCCCGAACATGATACGCTGAATCAAAAAACCCGTGGTTTTAAAGCGTTGGCTGAAGGGTTCAAATTTTTGACGGGTCAGTCTGATACCATTTTGCGCGGCCCAGGTGCATCAGCTGGTTTGAATGTCGAATGGGATAATCCGTATCGCATTCAACTGGTACATTTCACCCAAGACCGATCACAAGTTGGCACAAAAGGGATCGTATTCGAAAAAGTACGGGGCGCTTCTTTGGGAATGTATGCACTTTGGCCCTATTCCGAAGGGTCGGTTGAATTGACATCAAAGGAATTACGTATTGATCCAGGATTTTTAGCCGACCAGCGCGATATGACAACAACACTGCAGGCGTTAAGCCATGCCCGTAACTTGATTTTCCAAATGGGATTTGCGCCGCATTCCAACCATATCGATGATGAAACATTGATCCGCACTGGTGTATATTCTGGTTATCATTTGATCGGGTCAAACCGTATGGCAACCACAGCGCGTGATGGCGTTGTCGCACCCGATTTTCGAGTCCATGGAATTGATGGCCTTTCGATTTGTGATGCATCTGTGATGCCGGATCATTTGTCATCACACAGCTATTTAGCTACGATCGCTCAAGCCCGGATGTTGGGTCATCAACGGGGCTGGATCTAATGTTTCCAAACCGTCTGTCAGATCGTCTTGTTTTATGTCTCTGGTCAATCCTTTGGCATTTGGCTTTGCCATTGATAATTTTATACCTGTGGTACCGTAGCCGTTCGGAATCTTTATATATAACAAATTTGCGCGAAAGATTTGGAGGTGGATCACCAGTACCACCAGACACAATTTGGGTACATGCCGTCAGCTTAGGAGAAACACGTGCAGCAGATCCGCTCATTCGCAGTTTGATAGATCGTGGTGAAACAATCTTGCTGACGACTATAACAGCAGCCGGGCGGGCCGAAGCGTCGAAACTTTTTGCAGATGATATTGCCGCGAAACGTTTATATCTGCGCTGGACCCCCATCGAATTACCCTGGGCCCTGCGTCGATTCATTTGTAATCATAAGCCTAGATTTGGCATGATTATGGAAATTGAACTTTGGCCACAAATGATTGCCCAAGCAAAACGTCTAGGGGTGCCTTTGATCATGGCACAAGCACAATACCCAGACAAAAGCTTTGCGCGCGATCAAAAGGGGTTTGGACGAATACGCGCACGTAGTATCCAGGGATTTGACTTAATACTCGCCAAATCTCAACGTCATGCAGAAAGATTTCGTCACTTCGGAGCCAAAAATGTTCGCGTAACAGGCGAATTGAGATTCGAACAAACTATCCCGCAAACACAGCTTGACGCAGCTGGTGCACTTTTGGAAACCATTGATCCAAAACGACTTCGCATTTGCCTTGCGAGTACGGCCCCCGACGAAGATCCAATGTTGATACCTGTAATTCAGGAGCTTTTGAAACATACAATTGGACCTAAACCGTTCATAATCTATGTGCCTCGCCATCCAAAGAATTTTGAAGAGACCAAGCAAAAATTGCGTAACGCAGGTTTAAATATGGCCGTCCGATCACGGGATTTTGCAGCAGACCTTTCAATGCTAACGCCCTTACCTGCTGATTGTGATGGTTTGTTTGGTGACAGTTTAGGTGAAATCAATTTCTACTACGCATTGGCCCAATCGGTGTTCGTTGGTGATAGTTTCAATGGCGAGGGGTCCCACAATATCATTGAACCTCTACGTCTACTGAATTCCGTAGTTGTAGGCCCCAGCATATGGGGCATCGAGTACCCTGGTTTAGAGGCAATCGAAGACGGTGTATTGATCAAATTAGCCACACCTGATGATCTGTTAACCCATTGGCGTAATTTCACCCCGAACGTCAACAATGACCAAATTTCGAATTTTATCCACAATCATGGAGGTGCAACGACACGCATTTTGAAAGAATTAAGTGAGCATTACTTGCCGAGCACCCAATTTCAGAGCCACTAATTTTCGACGTCTCTATTAGAGCGCGTTCCAATGTGGCCAAGGCCGCGCGAGTTCCTCCGATGGCCAAAATCATCTGTAAGGGGCACGCTGTATCAGCGATAATACCGCCACCCTTCAGGTGTTTCAAAAATCCCCGCACGCCCTGACGGCCTGGCAAATCTGCCATGAAAGAGGCAAACTCTCTCCTTTGCAGAACGTCCCAGCAATCAATATTTTCACCGATAAAATAACTCAGTTCCTCCGCCTGCGACGAGGGGTCAACATCTCCCAAAAAATTGTTGGTATCGTCACGTTGCGGCATGGCCCCAAAACCATGGCCCGATTTTCCAAGGCGCATCGCGATGTCTTCAATCACTCGGTCTGACAATCGCATCCGCAAACCGGTCTCGTCTGCCACAATCACATCCCCGTTTTGAGCCCGGATTATGGTTTGGGTTACCGCAATTTCAGTCGGTTCTATTACGGTCGTTGAGGTCGGTTTGTTGTTCATATAAAAACTTACATCAAAAAAATAATGAATATCTTATCGGGATCGCTCTAACGTGGTGAAACATGAATGACCTTCAGCGATTATGCAAGCTTTGCATTATTGGAACACATCCAACCCTTCACTTCGTCCCAAACATCCTGTCGCCCGCATCGCCAAGGCCAGGAAGGATATAGCCGATATCGCTGAGGCAGTCATCAACCGCGGCTGTTGTGATATCAACATCAGGATGCGCCTCTTGCATACGGGCAATGCCTTCAGGAGCGGCTAAGAGGCAGAGGAATTTGACATTGCGCGCGCCCGCCTGTTTGAGCAAAT
>CALCGO010000075.1 GCA_937901055.1 uncultured Rhodobacterales bacterium | reverse complement strand
CGAACGTTCATTTTCGAAAAAGAATTGTGCAAGTTCAAGTCTCAATGTTGTTGTTAGTGTTGTTTTTGACATAATTCAATTGTCATGCAAAACGAGCTTGTCATGCACGGGTGACAGGTGAGAAACTGTCACAGATATGTCCGAGAATGGGTTACCAAGAAGCTAGCCACAAGATATATCCGAGAGAACAAGGTGTTGTCGCGGCACTGCGCCTGCGTCTTAACCAGCGCGGGTATGCTTTGGATGACGTGACAATCCGCACTTACGATGATGCTTTGGTAGAGGCCGTAAAGCTGTTCCAGACGGACTTCGGGCTCAACGCCGACGGGCTTGTCGGCCCTCAGACGTTGTCGTCGATCAACGCGCAACCGGATGGACGCCTGAAGCAGGTAATCGTAAATTTGGAGCGTGCGCGTTGGATGAATTATGAGCTGGGATCGCGGCATATCTATGTGAACATCCCGGATTTCACAGCCTCCGTAATGGACTACGGAGTGCCTTCACTTAGCTTCCGTGTGGTAGTTGGCACCGGCAGAAACCAGACGGCCGAGTTTTCGGATACGATGACGCATATGATCGCGAACCCGAAGTGGAACGTACCTTACAGCATTGCTTCGAAGGAATATTTGCCGAAGCTTCGGGCGGACCCAACCGTGTTGTCTCGTGAAAATATCTTGATGACCGTTCGTGGGTCCGGTCAAATCGTTGATCCGTCTGCTATTGATTTTTCATACTTCGATGAAGACAACTTCCCGTTTTTCCTTCAACAGCAGTCGGGGCGTGGCAATGCATTGGGGCGTGTGAAATTCATGTTCCCTAACCGGTTTAATATTTACCTGCATGATACACCGTCCAAAAGCCTGTTCTCGCGGGATGCTAGGGCCTTTAGTCACGGATGCGTGCGTGTACAAAAACCAATGGAATTTGCCTACGAGCTGCTGTCCCTGCAGGAAGATAACCCCGAAGCAGCGTTTAACCGGGCCTTGAATTCCGGTAAGGAAACGCAGATTGACTTGGCCGCGCCGGTTCCTGTGCACATCGTTTACCGCACTGTGTGGATCGACGGCATGGGTGACGTGCAATATCGCCACGATGTCTACAACCGTGATCGCATGGTGTTTGACGCTTTGGTAAATGCCGGGGTTACATTGCCTGCACTTGATAGCTAAAAGTGGGTGAAGTGATCGGATTGACCGATTAACCACTCGGAGGCTCTATGCAAATTACCGTAGCAGAACTGGCGCGTGCGTTGGGGGCGGAGGCCGTTGGCGATGTAGACCAGCTGATTTCCGGCCCGTGCGAACCAAGGGCTGCTTCCGATGGTCTTGTCGCGTTGGCAATGGACGAATCCTACGGCGAGGCGTTACAGCAAAGCGAGGCGAGTGTTGCCATCTTGTGGCAGGGTGCGGATTGGAAAGCTTTGGGGCTAAGTGCGGCTATCTTCGTGCCACGCCCGCGTTATGCCCTTTCGGGGATCACAAAGGTGTTTGGCGTCGAGCCTGATGTTGCCGAAGGTATCCACCCGACCGCAATCGTTGATCCGTCTGCTTCTATCGGTGAAAATCCGTCCATCGGTCCATTTGTTGTAATCGGCAAAGGCGTGAAAATCGGTGCGAATGCCCGCGTATTATCGCATACAAGTATCGCCGAGAGTGCCCAAATCGGATCGAACGCTCTGATCTTTGAGGGCGTGCGCATACGGGCGCGGGTAGTGATCGGGGATGACTTCATTTGTCAGTCCAACGCAGTGATCGGCGGGGACGGTTTTTCGTTTGTGACGCCTGAGGCGGGGGCGATAGAAGAAGCGCGCAGCATGTCTCAGGAAATCACCGGTGGCACTGACGAGTACGCGCGTATCAATTCGCTCGGTACGGTAATAATCGGGGACAGGGTGGAGGTTGGCGCGAACACCACCATTGATCGTGGCACGATTTCGGATACGGTGATAGGGACGGGTACGAAGATTGATAACCTCGTGCAGGTCGGGCACAACGTAAAGGTTGGCAAGCATTGTTTACTGTGTGGCATGGCCGGAATTGCCGGTAGCGCAGTCCTGCATGACCGCGTTATCCTTGGTGGAAACGCCGGTGTCATGGATCATGTGATCGTCGGCGCCAACTCGATTGCTACGGGCAAAGCAGCGCTTTTGTCGAATGTGCCACCCAACCGTGTGATGATGGGGAATCCTGCGGTTCCGATGAAGACCAGCATAGAAAGCTACAAAGCGCTGCGTCGGCTTCCGCGATTGGCGCGAAAACTTGCTGACTTAGAAAAACAGGTTTCAAAATTCACTACGAACGAGTAGACGAAGACTTGAGATCATAAGGGGAAAAATCCGATGGCACAGAGCGTGCAGGATAGGGTTGTTGCAATATTAGCTGAACAAGCGCTTATGAACGTGTCCGAGGTTAATTTGGAAGCAACGCTTGAAGAGCTAGGGATCGACTCCCTCGGTTTGGTCGAGGCGGTGTTCGCAATCGAAGAAACGTTTGACGTACAGGTGCCGTTCAATGCGAACGATCCTTCGGATTCCCAGTTCGATATTTCCAACGTGCAATCAATGATAAAGGCCGTTGAAGATCTCGTTGCTGCAACTGGTAACTAGGCCAGAATGAAGCGCGTCGTCATCACCGGCCAAGGTGCCATTAGTTCGCTAGGTATGAGCGCGACTGCCACCATGGAAGGTATGCGCGAGGGGCGTCTTGGCATTTCCGATTTGGTCATGCGGGACGTGGATCGGTTGAGCGTCAAGATCGGCGGGCAGGTACATGGTTATGACGGGGCAGAATATTTCAGCCGTCAAGAATTGGTGCTTTATGACAAGTTCACGCAGTTTGCGCTGCTCTCGGCCAAAGAGGCGATGGCGCAGAGCGGGTTGGAAATAACCGAACGCGTATCGCTGCGGTCCGGCGTAATTCTGGGAACCGCTGGTGGTGGTTTGCAAACGCAGGACGAAAACTACAGAAATGTTTACGAGGCTGGCAAGAACCGTGTGCATCCGTTTGTAGTACCAAGGTTGATGAATAATGCGGCGGCCAGCCATGTTTCCATGACTTACAAATTGCAGGGGCCATCTTACACGGTAGCTACAGCGTGCGCCTCATCAAACCATGCGATGGGGCAGGCGTTTCACATGATACGGTCGGGTGCGACCGATGTCATGCTGACCGGCGGAAGCGAAAGTATGTTGGTGTTCGGAGGAATCAAGGCGTGGGAAGGGCTGCGCGTGATGTCAAAGGACGCGTGCCGCCCGTTTTCGGCCACGCGAAACGGAATGGTACAAGGCGAAGGGGCGGCTGTGTTCGTCTTTGAGGAATACGAACACGCCAAGGCGCGCGGTGCGGATATTCTGGCCGAGGTGATTGGTTTTGCGATGACGTCAGATGCTTCCGATATCGTGACGCCTAACAAGGATGGTGCTGCGCGCGCCATCAAAGGCGCGTTGCTGGATGCGCGATTGAATGTCGATGAAGTTGGATATATCAACGCCCACGGAACCGGAACGACGGCGAATGACAAGACCGAATGCGCAGCGGTGCGTGATGTGTTCGGGGCGCATGCAGATAAGCTGATGATTTCCTCGACCAAGTCCATGCATGGTCATCTGATCGGCGGGACGGGTGCGGTGGAAATGCTGGCGTGTGTGATGGCACTGCGTGACGGCGTTATCGCACCGACAATCGGGTATGAGCAACCGGACCCCGCGTGCGATCTGGACGTTGTTCCGAATGTCGCCCGCGATGAAAAAGTTAACGTTGCCCTAAGTAACGCTTTTGCATTCGGTGGCTTGAACGCAGTTTTGGCACTGCGTTCAATTTAATTTACTCGGACTGGTTTTCTAACGCATCAAACGCGGCCGTGAATCCGTTTAGCGATGCAGAGATTGGAATGGCGTTCTGGGCATTTCCAATGGAATATAGTGTGATGTTTACGTTGGACCCTGATTTCATGTCGGCAACCAGAAGATCGGTCAATCCAAAGCGCGAGAAACACCCGGGACGCGTGCACCAGCTGAACGGGTATTGTACGACCTCAGCATCATCTACAGCGAAGATCACACCGCGCGTTAGCAATGTTCCCAATGGGGCAACAATCGTTGCGCCCGCAACGGCTTCGCTACCAAGGGGCAATTTAACGATGCTGAATTCCGCAACCGGCGCACCTTCATCGTTCATCATAAGCTGATACAAGAAACAGGTGTTGTTTGCGGTTGTGCAGCGGATTTCCCAATCCCCATGAGTTTCGCGAATGATTTCCTTGGGTTGCTCGGCAGTTGACGCGCCCGCGACCGGAAAATCAGAAGCGTCTTGTGCATGGGCAGAAAATCCAACGAGGGCGAAGATAGCGGCTAGTTTAAGAATACGCATACGGCCAGTTATTCCTTTGATTGCTCGAATTTATTATTGAATTATAGGTGTCAGGAACTGAACGGTAAGTCAACTAATGCACATTAATGATCGGCAAATACTTGCGTGTTAGGGCTTACAGTATTTCGAAATGGCTCCGGCGGTAGGACTTCTTGTATCATTGTGTACCCCATAAGTATCTGAATTAACTCCTATAAAATATATTGTTTGAACGCCGGTGTCACTAGTGGTGTTACTAATATTTGTGGAGTTTGAAAAACACCAACTAATTTACTCAGGTACTGAGTTCTTTATTACGGAACGGCAATAGTTTGTTGAGGTTTCAGCTCAACTGCTTTTCTCCATTGGACCGGTCCTTGGCAGAACCAAATGACTGACGGTTTGAACCGGTTAAGAATATTAACTAAAGACCGCACAGAGCGCACCAACATTTTGGAATTTTATTAATTGTTATGTCGACTTAAAAAACAATAGGCTCGCCTCAAGTAATTTTGTCCAAATTTGTAACCGTAAGCGGACGTAATAGAAGGAAGCATCCGTCATTAAGCGGATATTCACTTCGTCAAACCATAATCCAAATCAGAGACGTCCCTTTTCTACTCGTTTAAGCAACTTCACGCCCTTTCATTCAGTCAAGCACTGTAGAATGGGCGTTTAGGCCGTCTAAATCATTCATATAGACGGAAATGAACGGCTGTTGTAACGGCAAGTGGACCTATTAGAAGGGTAGAAGCGCTACTCTTCTAGAGGAAGACCTTAGCTTTGAGGTCTCGAAGACTAATCCAATGTCTTTTTTGATGAATCGGCAACTTTGAACATCACCGTTCTAAGCCCATCCATTCATCGCACGCCTCTCTGATTTAATATTCCAATTGAGGAAGTACATGAAATCTAACAACTATTCAAAACTAACCTAAAGATGATCCGGTTTA
>CALCGO010000074.1 GCA_937901055.1 uncultured Rhodobacterales bacterium | reverse complement strand
CTGAATGGATTTTTACTCGATTGTAAAACTCATTGATATATGAATACAACGACTCATAGCCAAAAAGCGTTAAGTCCAACAGACTGCTAAATCAGTTCTTCCTGGGTGACTCGATCACCTTTCGCTCTCCAGCACCTCAACTCAGGCAACATGACACCGAGCAGGCCCTCCCCATGGTCGGAGGTTGCGGAGATCCGAAGATGCTTGGATGCCACGATCCCTGCTTTGCTTTTAAGGTTCACGTGACTGCTAACCAGAATGCGATCCCAGTCGGGATCATTTGCTTGTGCCACCGTCTTCTTGTCCCGAATGGCATCTGGCAAGTGGAATTTACCGGCCGGCAAGGTCTTGGCTCGCAATGCTTCCCTTTGTGGACCGATAGCGCCCGTATGCAGACCCGCATGGACACAAAAGTAGGTGCCATCGTCGTAGTACCAAGGCAGGGATGCCAAGAATCGGAAATGAGCCAGTGGGAATTTTCGCTCGAAGCTAGCCAGATCATGGGCGCCATAGGCCGCCGGTGTACTTCCGCCATGATTCCAATAGCGCGATGCCCAGCGATCGTACCAGTCCCCGTCGGCTTTATCCCCCGGCCAGCCCAGCGAACGCAGGAGGGCCAAATCGTGATTGCCCAGAATGGGGAAGAACCGGTCCGGACGCTCCGCCCGGAGTTCTATCATGCGATCGATCACTTGAGGAATCTGGGGTCCATTGTCCACATAGTCACCTAGAACAACGATGCGCGCCTCTGGAAAATCCGCATCCACCCGGCTGAGCAGTTTTTCAAACAGGTCAAGATGACCGTGAATATCGGCGATGGCAAATAATGGCGATTCGCAGGTCCCAGCGGCCGTCGTCTGCTGAGCCTGTTGCACAAGTCTACCGGCCAGTGAACGAATCTCGCGGTGCTGCGGCAGCGTCTCGAGCCAGTGCGAAGGTATGGCATCTACTCCACCCGCAGCACCCAGCAGTGCGCCTGTGAGGCAGGCCACGGAATCAGAGTCACCCTTGATCCGAGCCGCCTTCTCCACCGCTAGCTCGAGGTTAGATGACCAACGCAACGCGGCAGCTACCGCGAGGCCAAGGGCACTGCCGGAACGCCAACCGCCATCACCCGGCGGAATCATCTCTTCATCTAGCCAATCCTCACCCCTTGCGGCCCATGCGACTGCGGCCCGCAGACTCTCAGACACTGTGCCACCCTGGTTCCAAGGACCAATGAGATGTTCAATCGCCTCCAGTACCAGCTCGGCACTCCAGTGACCAGTATCCAAAATCCGTTGCACCATCCAGGCACCGGCCATGGCAGCCTCCACGGCGTTCGGGTGGGCGTGGGTAATACGTGCCGAAATGCGGGCGGCTCGAAGCAGGTCTTCTCCCTCAAAAGCCAAGGCCAAGGGAACCACCCGCATCACGGCTCCACACCCGTCAGATGAATCGACACCGCTGCTGTTCCAGTCTCGGCTGGCCTCGAAGTTGCGAGCCCCAGTCAGACAGGTGTTCCCTGGGGCGGTGCTTGGGGTGAGGGGGTCGTGGAGCCATTTCAGGAAAGCCTCTCCCACCTCAGAGCCAAAGCGGTACGGATCGAGCTGTCCACCGCCGTGCGCCAGGATCGCCTCGCCCAGGTACAGGGACATGTGCGTGTCATCAGTCCAGTTGCCCAATTCTACCGGCCGCGTGCGTACGCTTCTGTCGCTAACGAACTCCAATGAGGCACCGAAGCGATCGCCGCAGGCATGACCCAGCATGGCACCCTGAGCCCGATTTTCGATACTGTCAGCGTTGCGTTCTGTCGAATCGCGGGAATTCGTCCGACGGAAGGCGGACAGATGAATCAGGCGTCCACGCGCCTGTAGCGCGCCACCAGTAATTTCAGGCGATTCCAGGCGCAGATCTTCACCCTCTCCAACCGCTCGGTGGCTCGAGAAGCCGGTCTGACCCACGGCCCGTAGGAAAGCCTGGATATCGGGAAGCGTGTCTTGTTCCGGCCGCGATTCCTCATCCAGTGCGTCCAACGCATAACTATGGATCAGCTTTGGGTACAGTTTGGCCAGTGTCTGTGGATAATCGAACAGCTCCAAGCCCCGGATTTCTCCATGGATGACGAATACGGCACCAATCTGATCCGGAAGGGGCTTGATGGCATCCACAAAGCCGTCCAATTGCGCCTGGCGATCCTCATACAAAGCTGCTACTGCCTCGGTCGCAGAGTGGCTGCCCATACGTTGGCTTTTTTGGCGGATATCGGCCCAGACCTCATCCTGGCTGGAGCGCCTATCGCCGCGCTGTCGTAGCGACTCGGTAACCTGATCCGCTTTTCTTGCTCTGCCAGCCGCATAGAAGGTCCGCGATGCGGAGTGAAACGCCGGACTAGACTCAGACCAACGGCCCGCCTCGACACAGGATACAGGGATCGTCATGACCTGATTAGCTGACCCAAGGATGGTCAGATTCAATACACGGTTCTGCTTGGCCCCCACCAACTCTTCACCGTCCACGAGCAGCACCGCGTGATCGCTGTTATTGTGCAACAGCAATTCCGGCACACTGCCACTGTC
>CALCGO010000073.1 GCA_937901055.1 uncultured Rhodobacterales bacterium | reverse complement strand
CAGACTGGAGCTTCTCGATTGAACCGAAAGCTGGAGACTGTCCGATTTTCTGGAGATGACCCCGATATCGCCCTCACCGGAGAGGAAGTTGCTGCAAGGGACTCGAAAGAAACTGCTAGAGCGCTTCGTCAGTTGCTCAGCCATGCCGTCAGGATTACGCACCGAACGACACCATGGCTGCATGACCTTCTTGAGGGCGTTGCCCTACAGGTGGACCGCCCCAATTGGCGAGCTTTTGTATATCCAGACTCTCAACATGCGGCTTCATGCTTCCTCGCGGACCGCGGCCATGGCAAAGGTTCCGAATTAGTCCTCTCGCTATCTAGCCAACTCGTCCGCGACTTCGGCAAGGAGAGCTTGTCCTTCGTTATCGGCCACGAATTTGGCCACGCCCTCTTTGAACACCATGGATACCCACGGCCGGATGAGGCCGAGTCAGATTCAGAAAGGTCATTCCTCCTGGAGCTTCACCGCGCTGCTGAATTCACCGCTGACCGCGTTGGACTCATGCTTGCTGGGGACCGTGATGCCGCCATACGAGGATGCCTTCAGCTTGCCTCAGGACTTCCGGCTCAATTCTTAGGCCCGGAGGCGGCTGGACACTTTGTCGCACAGCTAGATGCCATCGGAGACACCTCAGCCCAGCAGGGTTTCGAGGAACAGTCCCACCCGCCTTTGCCTCTTCGCGTACACAACCTGGACCTGTTTTCTAAAAGCGAAATCTTCTCCACGACCTGGCATGAGGAGCAAGAGGTGGCTCTCAAAATGGAACGAGTTGACGAACTATTGTTCGAGTCCATGGGAATGCTCAGAGGAGGGCATGGAGTATTAAGTGCCTCCAAGTGCGCTGACCTAGCTTCCTTCTGGGCAGTTGTCGCTCTTTATTCTGCCGACAACCGATACTCTCGATCCGAGCAAAGCTGGATTCGACGTCGATTTGGCGAGCGAAGAAGTGAGGGAGCGATGCGCTTTATGAAGCAACATGGCAAAGACAGCACCAGCCAAGCGATGTCCCGTTTCAAAAACCACTGCCCCCACATCCATGATGCACGGAAGATATTAAGAAGAGTCGTAACAGAGGTACTTCAAGAGGCTGTTAGCGCCTGTGGCACCCCTGATCAGCGGCAAGGGAAAGTCCTCGATGTATGCCTCAATATGTTGGATTTATAAGGCAATCGCCTAAGGAATATCGTGCCCACGCGCAGCGTGGTCTGTCTGCAACGGCTGGTTAACCAGAGACAATAGCGTATCCTTCATCCATACCTATTTCTGGATAGAGAACCCGGCAATCAATTAGGAGTAGAATCTACTCATGCGTTTCCCCGACATACTGTTATTAATCGCGTTGACGGCTGGAACAATCTCTTGCTCAGCAAAACCAGATGGAGAAACAACCATCATGGTGGTGCGACCGAGTGGTGATGCTGCGCCATTTGCTGTCAGAATTGGCGATTTCAAGTGGACCCGTAAATATGGAATTTGGCGGGGAACCGGTCCAGGAACTTCAGCCTATGTAGTTCCAGCAGACAAGAAGTCTCTTGATGACATTTTGGAATCTCAAAAGAAATAGCTCCGAGGGATTTTTGACTGCCTTCTAGCTAACGGGTTTTCCGTGCGCCAGCCACTGCAGCGTGGTTGTCTGCAACGGGTGGTTAGAAGGTACTTAATCACATCCACTGATGGAGACCTTGTGATTAACCTCAACAAGGCGCTCAATTAGCTTTCCGTACATAATCATGATTGGCATGAAACCCTGCACGCAATCATCCCAATCTCCACCACTGCATATCTCAGAAAACTTTTTTGCGGTGTCCAGCGCTATCTTCTGAGGCCCAGCCTCTGGATCTTTCTCAAAAACTTCCCAATACTCATTAAAGCGTTGTTGCTCTTCTTCAAAGAGCATCTTGGGACTAACTTTATTGCGGAAGGACTCTGGGACTATCGATGACAACCCGACAAACAGCGCTTCTGGTAGCGCCATCATTACTGCCTCAATCTGATTTTGAGTCCATGGTGATGGCCTGGCCCCCGATCTCCGAACAGCATGCCACGTGACACAGTGTCACTTGAATTGATGTATGGAAAATTGAAGTCCGGCCACCAGCTGCCTTCTTATTGAATTCTGCGGTGAGCGCGAGTCGAGCGGCTCATTTCACCATAGATGATGATTGTTTG
>CALCGO010000072.1 GCA_937901055.1 uncultured Rhodobacterales bacterium | reverse complement strand
GAGGTCTCCAACCGACGTTTCAAAAACGCCTCCAGCCGCAAAGTGTCGTCGCGGATGGCTTCGCGAAAGGTAATCCTCATTCCCAGTCGCCCAAGGCACTTTGCCATACAGTCAAAGCTGCTATCGCTGCCGTATCGGCCCGAAGTATCCGCGGGCCAAGCGTAACCGATGTTACCTGTTCCATTGCACGCAAGCGTTCCACCTCATTGGGTGAAAATCCGCCCTCAGGGCCGATCACAATTGCCCATTTACCGTCAGCTTCTTTGGCCAAGGCCTGCGCCACGGGCAACGCTTCGCGGCTTTCGTCGCAAAACATTATTTGGCGATCTTCGGGCCAAACGTCCAGCACATCCGCCAGTTTTTGAAACTCGCAAACTTCAGGGATGAACGTGCCACCGCACTGTTCGGTCGCTTCCAGTGCATAGGCGCGGAGGCGGTCGATCTGTATTTTATCCATATTCGTAAAATCGGTCAGCACGGGCATGATCCGCGCCGCACCCAGCTCCGTTGCCTTCTCCACAATAAAGACAGTGCGGGATTTCTTGATGGGGGCAAACAACAGCCACAAATCGGGTGGCAGTTGCAGCGGCGCGGTTTGGATGCGGCACGCCAGTTTGCCAGCGCGCTTTCCAGCCTCCACGACCTCAGCCTGCCATTCACCATCATGGCCGTTAAAAAGCAGCACATTGTCGCCGATTTTCAAGCGCATAACGTTGAACAAATAGTTCGCCTGCTCTTTGGTGACGACAATCCCTTGCCCCTGCCCCAGTGTACCCTCTACAAAGAGCCTGATTTTCGCGTGTTTCTTAGCCATGTGGTATGCCCTAAATGAATTCAAACGATCATATGCCCGAACAAGACCAAGATGGAAGAGTTGCCGATGCAACTTCTCTAAATTGGGTAGATCGTTTTGCACCGAGATGGTCGCGGCCATACTTGCGCCTGTCCCGCGCTGACCGCCCAGCAGGCACTTGGCTGTTATTGATTCCGTGTTGGTGGGGGCTTGGGCTGGCTGTTGCAGCCGATCCCGCCGGTGGTTCGTTGACCGACATATGGATCGCGATTGGTTGTGCGGTTGGCGCTTTTTTGATGCGCGGTGCGGGCTGTACGTGGAACGATATTTCGGATCGGAAATTTGACGCACAAGTAGCCCGTACAAAATCGCGACCACTGCCGTCTGGTCAGGTGACCGTTAAGCAAGCAGCTGTTTGGTTGGCGTTACAAATGTTGATCGCATTCAGTATTTTGTTAACTTTCAACACCTTCACGATTTTGCTGGGGGTTGCCGCCCTTATCCCGGTGATCATCTATCCGTTCGCAAAACGCTTCACTTGGTGGCCACAGGTTTTCTTAGGCGTAGCGTTTAACTGGGGGGCTTTGCTCGCTTGGGCGGCGCACACAGGGAGCCTCGGTTGGCCACCATTTTTGCTGTATCTGTCAGGCATCGCGTGGACGCTG
>CALCGO010000071.1 GCA_937901055.1 uncultured Rhodobacterales bacterium | reverse complement strand
GCCGTTGCTGCAAAGGAGCTTGGCGAGTTCGAGTCCCTTTCGGTGGTTCCGCGACGGTCGCAACCCTCTTCGAAACGCTGCCCGGATTCGCTGCGTCGGTCGTGGACACCTCCTGCAATTGCGCGAAACGCGAATCTGCGTCGGATTGTCCAACGATTGTCCAACCGACGCAGATTCGACTTTTCTTCAATGATGGCGGTTGTTCACACCGCCATCCCGAAAAAGTTCGCGGAAATACGCGAGGTATTAGCTTCTGAACGTGATCGATGTACAGAACTGTGCGTAGGTTCCAAGGCGCGAATGTTCGCGCAAGAATCGGTGGACTAGCGCACCAGCAGCGTTTGAGCTCCGTCTCGAAGGATCTCCGTCAAGACGTCTTACGACTCGATGGATGGAAACTCAACCGTTCTCATGCTAACTTCGTGCCTGGTAGCGTACTCCTTGAGTTGATGGTTTAAAAGCAAAACAATTCACTCAAAGTACGCTGCCTTTTGCAACCTCCAATCAACAACTTTGGGTTATATCTCCCGTATTGATTTACCACCCTGCAACACAAATCCGAGGGTAAATAATGCAGCGGACTATCCTTATTTGTATACTCACATTTCTCGTCGCGCCGTCCGCCCTGGCGGAACAGTTGTATGTTCGGCACGATACCGCTCGCGACACGATATCGGTCTTCCAAATGGGTTTTAACGAACCGATCTTGACGCAAAACGTGCGACCGGACTTTCGTCCCTACATCCACCCGATCGTAGCGCCGGATCGCCGGGGCCTCTGACGATCATCGGAACGCGAATGCCACCCTGCCAGACCCATCACTTCGCAGAGATCGTCTGCTATGCCATGATGCAATCAATTCACTGGCGCAATCGGTTGGTTCCGATGCGCGCAATCTGTTCAACGAGCACGCCGATGTGACTCGCAACGACAAGGATGAAGTGTAATGGATGAGGTGCGAAGCATTTTCAAAACACTGATGATTGGGCTCAGCTTACTAACGTGCGGCTGTTCCCAAAACACCATCGATGAGCGAGGACCATCAAGGGAGGTATCGAACACAACCTCGGCGCAACTTGATCGTCCTGTGGGCGTCGATAGACGTCTCTACAACGGCATCGTGCTGCCGGACGAATGGCCACCGAGGTACCCTAAAATAACGCGGGACCCGATGCCGGTTCCATATCTCGATAAGGTGCCTGCGAGCATCCCAATCGATGTGGGGCGCCAGCTCTTTGTCGACGATTTCCTCGTCGAGGAAACCACCCTAAGTCGCACTTTTCACCAACCTGAAATTTATCAGGAACCGGTGATTGCGCCTGAGGAAGATAGACCCGGAATGTACGCCGCACCCTTTAGTGGGGGGGCGTGCTACGACCCGGCCGACAAACTCTTCAAGATGTGGTATACCCGCGTGGAACCCCACGCCACCTGTTACGCAACCAGTAAAGATGGCATCCATTGGGAGAAGCCGGAACTGGATGTCGAAGCCGGTACCAATATTGTTTTAAATCCAGACGGATTCAACAGCTCGGCGATCATGTTGGATCAGTGGGCCAAGGATCCGAATGAACGATTCAAATACTTCGCCAGCGAAAGGACCGAGGGGATCGAAGGATGGTTCGCAGGGCATCGGACCAGTGCCGATGGGATTCACTGGTCCGAGCTTAAGGGGGCCAGACCCAAGATATGGGGTGACCGGTCGACGGCCTTCTATAATCCCTTTCGCAAGGTATGGGTGTTCAGCCAGCGGACGGAGGACGAGAATGGGTGGAGAGCAAGATCCTACGTCGAAGGACCGACAGCCGAAGAGATGCTGGCAGAGGTCAGATACAACGAGTTGGATACGGTTGAAGGGAAATCGGTGCATTGGGCCGGCGCCGATGAGCTTGATCCTCATCACACGGACGCCAGGTTCGCCCACATAGAGCCGCAATTGTACACCCTTGATGCTTCGCCGTATGAGAGCATCATGCTCGGGCAATTCTCGATATGGCAGGGGCCAGAAAACGACCTTTGCGGCGAATTCAACATCCAGAAGCAGAATGATATTCTGTTAGGTTTCAGCCGTGACGGTTTCCACTGGGACCGGCCAAATCGTAAACGATTCATAGAAGGCACATGGGACAGAAGAAGTTGGCGGTATGGCAACGTGCAGTCCTGTGCTGCAGGCCCTCTGGTCGTCGGCGACAAACTCTACTTCTATTTCAGTGCCCATCCTGCGCCGAAAAGTGAGCGGTGGGATACGGATGCGACTACCGGCCTGGCGATCCTGCGCCGTGACGGCTTTGCTTCTTTGGATGCGGGCGGAAGAAGAGGCACATTGACGACGAGACCCGTGGCCTTCAAAGGAAAGCATCTGTTCGTCAACGTGGATTGCCCTGATGGCGAACTGAAAGTCGAAGTGCTAGACGAAGACAGCCAAGTAATCGACGGATTCTCCATTGAGAATGCGAAGCCGATCGCAACGGACAAAACGTTAGTGCAAGTGAATTGGGAACAAGACAAAGATCTCGCGGCCCTTGCAGGTAAGCCCGTTCGGTTCCGCTTTCATCTGACGAACGGTTCGCTCTACGCCTTCTGGGTCAGTCCTGACGCATCTGGTGCTAGCCACGGCTACGTGGGTGCCGGCGGACCTGGATATACGGGGCCAACGGACACGGTGGGAAAGATACTCGCCGCGGATTTGCCCAAGCGGGAGGAAGACGGCGGAGTGGCCAGCGGGCCCTTCGAAATCGAGACGCCTGCCATGCCGGACCCGATTCCCGATACCTGGTTGACCTATCATCTAGCGCACCCCGGTCCAACCAAGGCGGTTCCCGGCGATCCGAATTGCGCCATCTACTACAAAGGAAAATACCACATGCACTATATCTATGATAGTCACGGCGCTTCCTTCGCACACGTGACCAGTGATGATATGGTGAATTGGAAATGGCAGGAGACGGTATTGACGGAACCATTGATAGGACACGGAATGTTCAGCGGTACTGCGTTCCTCACCAAAGAAGGCAAAGCGACCATCATATATCATGGCGCAGGTGCCGATAGAAACTATATTGCATTCGCGGAAAATGATGCCTTAAGCCAATGGACGAAGCCCATGGCCGTAGAACCTACAACTGCCGACGGTAAACCCGCCGAAATGCG
>CALCGO010000070.1 GCA_937901055.1 uncultured Rhodobacterales bacterium | reverse complement strand
CGGAACAGGCGATATCATCGTTGTAGGCCATTTCGCAGCGATTCTTACCGCTCTGCAGCGCGCCAGCGGAATGAATGCGAAGGCGGCGTTTGCCTTCAAAATAGACAACCTTTCGGTCACGAGACTCGATTATCTACATTCGCCCAAATCTTGGCGGGTGCACGGGGTCAATCATTTACCGTGATGTAACCTATCCCGTTTTCTGATTGGACGGTGGCAGCGGCCATGTCTAGGCTTAAAGGAAAAGGGAGATTCGATGACGTATTCATTAGCAATTGGTGACAAAACATATTCCAGCTGGTCTTTGCGCGGCTGGTTGCTTTTCGCAAAATTCGATATCCCGGTGGATGTTGTGACGGCCCGAATGTACGCGCCTGAATTCGTAGAAATGTTGAAAAGTTTTGGCGGTGGGCGGTTAGTGCCGGCCGTGCGTTTTGATACACCCAACGGCGCCGGCATCGTTTCGGATACCCTAGCCATCGCCGAAACGCTTGCCGAACGTCATCCTGATAAAACCATGTGGCCGCTAGACCCTGTCGCCCGTGGGTTTGCGCGTTCAATCACGGCGGAAATGCACTCCGGATTCGGATCGCTCCGCAATGATTGCACGATGAACCTACGGCATTGCTATAAAGGCTTCGCCCCGTCCGATGCCGTGCTTGCGGACGTCGCACGCGTAGAAGAAATCTGGGGTGAGGCTCGCTCGCGCTGGGGTGCAGGCGGCCCGTGGTTGTTCGGAGAATACTCCATCGCGGACGCATTTTATGCGCCTCTCGCTACGCGGTTGTTGACTTATGGGTTGCCGAGGAGTGCGCTCGCTAATGATTATGTCCAGTCAACGATCACCGACGCGACGTTCAAAGATTGGCGAGAAGGCGGATTGGCGGAAAACTACGTCCAACCGGGCTATGACATGGATCTGGAAACAATTCCGTGGCCGAACGACTAAAATTAACGAAAAATAAATGGTTAATGCGCGACAAGTGTTCTTTAAAGAACAGGAGTCCCCATGATTGCGCGCGCCTACACCGTTGCTTTTCAAGGCGTTGAAGCCAAGCTTATCGAGGTACAGTGCTCGCTCGCGCCCGGAATTCCGGCGTTCAATATGGTTGGCTTGCCGAACAAGGCAGTGTCAGAATCCAAGGAACGAGTACGGGCGGCGATTACCTCGATGGGATTGGCGCTGCCGGCCAAGCGGATCACGATCAATCTCTCACCAGCTGATTTGTTGAAGGAAGGTTCGCATTTCGACCTGCCCATCGCCATGAGCTTACTTGCTGCGATGGATATTATTCCGAAAGACGAGGCCGCGCGACAGGTTTGCCTTGGTGAGCTGTCGCTGGATGGAACTTTGGTGCCTGTCGTCGGTGCGCTACCGGCAGCGATGGCCGCGGCGGAGGCGGATTTCGGGCTGGTTTGTCCAAAAAATTGCGGCCCGGAGGCCGCATGGGTTGGGGCGACGCAAGTGACCGCTCCGAATTCATTGCTGGATTTGGTTAACCATTTTAACGGGCGTAAAGTGTTGGCGCCGTCGGAGCCAGGCGAGGTCCACACAGAAGATTTCACACGTGATTTACGCGATGTTAAGGGACAGGAAAAAGCCAAACGCGCGATGGAGATCGCAGCGGCTGGCCGGCATCACTTTTTTATGATCGGTGAACCGGGCGCGGGTAAGTCGATGCTTGCCGCGCGGATGCCTGGAATTCTGCCTCCACTTGATCCAGTCGAGGCCTTGGAAACTTCGATGATTCATTCGCTTGCTGGGATGCTGAAAGAAGGCGGGATATCGCGAACGCGGCCGTTTCGCACGCCGCACCACACGGCCTCCATGGCGGCGATTGTAGGTGGCGGGCGAAACGCTAAACCGGGAGAGATTTCACTGGCGCACAACGGCGTCCTGTTTTTGGACGAGTTTCCTGAATTCGCCAGATCTGTGCTGGAAACCTTGCGTCAACCAGTTGAAACGGGCGACGTCGTGGTGGCGCGCGCGAACGCTCATGTGCGATACCCGTGCAAATTCATGCTATTAGCAGCCGCAAACCCCTGCAAATGTGGGTTTTTGACGGACCCAGAGCGGGCATGCGCTCGTGTACCGCTGTGCGGCGACGAGTATTTGGGCCGGATTTCCGGGCCTTTGATGGACCGCTTCGATATCAAGGTGGAAATTCCGCCCGTGGAGGTGTCGGACCTTTCACAGCCCCCTGCTGCTGAAGGGTCGGCGGAGGTTGCGGTGCGCGTCTCTCAGGCCCGAGAAATTCAACGCGAGCGGTTCGCTAAGTACGACGGGATGTCAACGAATTCGGATGCCGAGGGAGCCTTGCTCGAGGCCATAGCAGAACCCACAACCGAGGGTCGTAAGTTGCTTGGCGAAATGGCTCAGCACTTTCGGATGAGTGCGCGAGCCTACCACCGTATCTTGCGCGTAAGTCGGACGATCGCGGACTTGGAGGGGGAGCGCATTGTTCAGCGTCACCACATCGCAGAGTCCGTTAGCTATAGATTTTACCGAGAATCCGCGTCTGGTCGAGCGAAACTAGGTTAACAGCCTTTAAACAGCGGTTTGCGTTTTTGTGAAAGTGCCGCAAGGCCTTCGCGATGATCCTGCGATGCGAAAGATGCTGCTGTGCGTTTGGCCGCCGCATCTGCATCTAAATTACCGCGGCTGACTTCCAAAATGGTGCGCTTCATACCCTGTACGGCGAGTGGCGCGGCGCCGCCGATGGTGTCGCAAAGCGTATCAACGTGCGCGTCAGATTCAGCAGCAGGCACGAGGAAGTCCAGAAACCCAATATCCAGAAGTGCTTTGTCTTCAAACTTTTCCGCAAGCAAAAACACCCGCCGTGCGCTTTGTGAACCGAGTTTCTGGACATATCGCGCAATGCCGGTAGCTTCATAATGTACGCCAATCTTTATCGCTGGCACAAACATCTTAATACCAACAACTCCGACCCTGAAGTCACACGAAAGGGCCAATTCGGCACCTCCGCCGTAAACGCCTCCATTCAGGGCGCAGATTGTCGGGGTGTGGAAGTTTTCGACGGTATCGCACAGGGCAGTCAGGGGATTGTTCGACCAATCACCGGTTCCAACATCGCCAAGTGATACGCCCGAACAAAAACTTTTGCCCGTTCCGGTGAGGACAAGCACACGAATATCGCTGTTTGCCCACTCTTCCAATGTCGAACGGATTGTGTTCATCGCTGTCCGTGTGAGGGAGTTGTGAACCTCGGGGTTATTTAGCGTAATTCGCCCGATACCATGTTCTAGAGTTGCCTCAATCACAGATCGAAGCTCGCGAACAGCGGCGCATGGTCTGACGGGCGATCCCATCCGCGAGCGTCACGCAACAATCGACTGGAATGGGCCGTGTCAGAAATATCGCCGGTTGCCCAGATATGGTCTAACCGTCGACCTTTGTCGGCAGCGTCCCAATCTTTAGCGCGATAAGACCACCAACTGTAAAACTTGCCCTCGGGGATGTCCTGCCGGGTAATGTCGACCCAGTTGCCAGCGGTTTGCGCTGCGGCGAGGTGCTCGACCTCGATCGGGGTATGGCTGACAACCTTCAACAACTTCTTATGATCCCAAACGTCGTCCTCTCGCGGGGCGATATTCAAATCGCCAACGAGAATAGATTTCGAAGGGGCATCATCACGAAACCAGTCGCGCATTTCGGTCAAGAAATCGAGCTTATGCCCGAATTTCTCGTTTTTCGTGCGATCTGCTTCATCGCCACCGGCAGGAATGTAATAATTGTGAATGGTTACCCCATTCTCGAGCTGTCCAGCCACATGGCGCGCGTCACCCTTTTCGCAGAAATCACGATGGCCGACGTCTTTCATAGGTAGGCGGGAAAGGATGGCCACCCCGTTATAACCCTTCTGCCCTCGCGCGATAAGGTTGTAACCCATCGCAGCGAAATTCTCCGTAGGAATTTTATCTGTGGGGGATTTGCATTCTTGAAGGCACAACACGTCTGGTGCTTCTTCGGCAAGCAGTTTTAGAACCAAGGGCTCGCGGAGGCGGACAGAATTGATGTTCCAGGTGCAGACAGTAAAGGCCATGGGGTTCTCCGGTAATTTTTTAGCGAGTCTAACCTAGGCGTGTCAGACCACAAGGCAAAAAAAGACCCGCTACGGTTTACGCAGCGGGCTCAAGTCTCAGGGAGGAATTCTTATGAGGCGAGGCGATAGCCGCCGCTTTCGGTAACTAATAGGCGAGCGTTCGATGGATCGGGTTCGATCTTTTGGCGCAGGCGATAGATGTGCGTTTCCAGCGTATGCGTGGTGACGCCAGCGTTATAACCCCAGACCTCGTGCAATAGAACATCGCGGGCGACGACCGCATCGTTGGCGCGGTAAAGGAACTTAAGGATGTTGGTTTCTTTCTCCGTCAGGCGGATTTTCTTTTCGTCATCGTCCAACAGCATTTTGGCAGCGGGTTTGAACGTGTATGGCCCGATGGTGAAAACAGCATCCTCGGATTGTTCGTGCTGGCGAAGTTGGGCGCGAATGCGGGCCAGAAGCACAGGGAACTTGAAGGGTTTCGAGACGTAATCGTTCGCACCAGCATCGAGACCAAGTATGGTATCGGAGTCTGTTGTATGACCCGTCAGCATCAGAATCGGGCTCTTAACACCTTGTTTACGCATTAGTCGGCAAAGTTCGCGGCCATCCATATCGGGCAGACCTACATCTAGGATAATCAAGTCGTAAAGCGCCTCTTTAGCCTTTTTTAACCCTTCCGCACCGGTGCCGGCCTCGAATACGTCAAATTCGTCGGTCATTACCAACTGATCGGCGAGCGCTTCGCGCAAATCTTCCTCGTCATCGACCATTAGGATTTTCTTAATACTACTCATTTTCCGACTCCTTCGTGCGGTGCTCCTGATATTTGTTGTGAAATCAGGCTGTTTGCAAGGTTATGCGTCAAACGCTCACATAGGCGTGTCACTTTAGAGGGAAATGTTTCAATTCTGGCGGTTAGGGGATATATGAATGAAAAGAACTGAAACATTTCCGGCAGAATCCCATGACACTAGCTCTGAACCGAGAGGAACGTATCGCCCGCATGGGTAGTGATATCCGTATTGGCGTACCTGTTGCCGTGTTCGATGGTGATAACGGAGCGCTGGTTTTAGCGGCCGAGGTCGTAAGTCCTGAACGATTGGCTGACCTACGCGGCATGGCAGGAATTGTTGAATTAGCGATAACGTTACGCCGTGCGACGACCTTGAAGACAGCAGCCTATGACGGCGATCTTGCGCGGATTGTAATACCGGCAGATGCGGGTATTGCGTGGGTACATGCGATGGCTGACCCAGCGCAGGATCTGGCCTCGCCGATGAAGGGGCCGTTTCAGGCAATTCGCGGCGCCGGAGCAGATATTCATCGTGCCAGTATCGCGTTGGCCAAGCGGGCGCATTTGTTGCCTGCAGCGGTCGTTCTGTCGCTTGGGCGGGATCAAGCCGAGTCGCTGGCGAAGAAATACGGCTTGAACCGGATCGAGGCCAACGACTTGTTGGGTATGGACGAGGTGTCGGCGTTGACGGAAGTTTCTGCCGCCCGTGTTCCGTTGGAAGTGTCGAAGCATGGGCGTGTGCGTGTTTTCCGCCCTCGCGACGGCGGGGAGGAGCATTACGCGATTGAAATCGGTAATCCTGATAGGGGTGTCGCGGTTTTGTCGCGCCTTCATTCAGCCTGTTTCACGGGTGACCTTTTGGGCTCTCTGAAATGCGATTGCGGCCCTCAATTGCGGGCCGCGTTGGCGCAGATCGGAGATGAGGGTGCGGGGGTCCTATTGTATATGAATCAAGAGGGGCGCGGGATTGGGCTTGCCAACAAAATGCGTGCCTATGCTTTGCAAGATCAGGGTTTTGATACAGTTGAGGCGAACCATCGGTTGGGTTTCGAAGACGATGAACGCGACTTCCGGCTGGGTGCCGAAATGCTGAAGGCGATGGGCTTTGGCTCGGTTCGGTTAATGACGAATAATCCGGCGAAGGTCGCGAAGATGGAAGCCTCGGGCGTCAAAGTCGTCGATCGCGTACCGTTAAAGGTCGGAGAAAACCTGCATAATGTTGATTACCTCGCAACCAAAGCCAAGAAGAGCGGCCATTTATTGTGATTACCCTCGACCAACTGACGCGAGCGGTGCAGGCGGGGCGTTCTGATGGCTCGTCTGACTATGACTTGAATCCGACCATTAAGGCAGAACTGCCAGAACGATCTTTGCGCCCCGCGGCAGTTCTTATTCCACTGATCGAGCGTGAGGGGCGTTGGCGGGTGATCCTGACCAAACGTGCGTCCCATTTGAAGCATCACGCCGGGCAGGTTTCATTTCCTGGTGGGAAGGTTGAAGTAGGCGAAACAATTGAGGCAGCCGCTTTGCGCGAGGCAGAGGAAGAAATCGGACTGCCAACCAGTGCTGTTGAGATGATCGGGTCGTTAGATGTGCATGAAACGGTGACGAATTTCACAGTGACTCCGTTTGTCGCATTGGCGAATGATTTTCGCCCGATTATTGACGCGGGCGAGGTTGAAGAAATGTTCGAAGTGCCGCTCGACTTTCTGATGTCAGACCAAAACATGTCTATTCAAGGGCGAAACTGGCATGGGCATCGGCGGAAATATTACACGATCCCTTACGGCCCCTATTACATCTGGGGCGCAACGGCGCGGATAATTAAAGTATTGGCGGACAGGGTTGCACAATGCGCGTAACAGGTGATTGGCTGACTTCGGCGGACACGCAAGCCGTGTTGGGAATGCTGACCGACTCCGGTCATCTGGCATACGCGGTGGGCGGTTGCGCGCGAAATGCGTTGCTGGGGGTGCCCGTGGCTGATGTGGACGTCGCCACGAGCGCATTACCCGAAGAGGTGGTAAAGGTGGCGCAGGCTGCCGGCCTGAAACCAGTTCCCACTGGCCTTGAGCATGGAACAATAACGGTAATCAGCAACGGTATTCCGCACGAAGTTACGACATTTCGCAAAGACGTTGATACCGATGGACGCCGTGCGGTAGTGGCCTTTTCCGACAACATATCCGATGATGCCATTCGCCGTGATTTCACCGTGAATGCGTTTTATGTAGAGGCGGACGGAACCCTGCATGACCCATTGGGTGGATTGCCTGATATCAGCGCGCGGCGGATCAGGTTTATCGAGGATGCTGCTCAGCGGATAGAAGAAGACTATCTGCGGATCTTGCGGTTTTTTCGATTCACAGCTTGGTACGGAGACCCGGCAGCGGGACTGGATCCCGAAGGGCTGGCGGCTTGTGCTATGCATGTCGACGGAATTTCGAAGCTGTCGAAAGAGCGCCTGGGGGCGGAAATGAAAAAGCTGTTGGCGGCACCGGATCCTGCGCCCGCTTTGGCTGCGATGGCGGCTTGCGGTGTTCTGTCGCAAATATTGCCCGGGGCCGATCCGAAATACATCGCCCCACTGGTGCATTTGGAACAGGTGAGCGGCATCCCCATAAGCTGGCAACGCAGAATGGTCGCGATGGGTGGCGAAAGCCACGCGACACGGCTACGGCTTTCCAGAGCCGAGGGGAAACGATTGAGCGCGACAACGGCGGCGATGCAGTCGGGTGATTCGACCAAGGTCATGGCGTATCGATATGGCGAAGATGCCGCCTTGGATGCCAAGATTATCGAAGCGGCTTCGCTACCGTCACCGCTACCTGAAGCGTTGCAAGAGCATATCGCAGAGGGTGTGAACGCGACGTTTCCGATAAAGGCGGTAGATTTGATAGATCGGTTGGGCGTTGGGCCGCAGTTGGGTGCCGAATTGAAGCGGCTGGAAAGTGTGTGGGTAAATACCGACTTCAAGGCCGGAAAAAAGGAACTGTTGCAGAGTTGACAGTCGTGCCCACTTCTGGAAGGGTCACAAGTTCTGACCTAACGGATTGATACTATGCCTATAGATTCCCTGATAGCGCTTTTTGGCATTCTACTGGCCGCCACATGGACGCCCGGCCCCAATAATATGATGCTCGCCTCATCCGGAGCTACGTTTGGCCTGCGGGCGACGGTACCGCATATCTCTGGAGTGTTTATCGGCTTCGGCTTTATGGTGTTTATTGTCGCCTTGGGTTTTGGTGAGGTGTTCGAGCGTTTGCCAGTGTTGCACACCATCCTTCGATGGGTTGGTGCCGCATTATTGTTTTGGGTAGCTTGGCGGATCGCAAATACCAAAGCACCCGGAGAGCCAGGGGCACGAACCAAGCCATTCACTTTTGCCCAAGCTGCGGCTTTTCAATGGGTGAATCCTAAAGGTTGGGCGATGTGTGTCGCCCTAGTTGGTCAGTTCATGGGAGCTGAAGGGACGATTATGGTTGCCGGCATTTTGGCGGGTGTATCCATGGTCGGTGGCGTGACCTCAGCAACTGCGTGGGCCGCGTTTGGCGAGTACTTGCAACGATGGTTGAAAACCGCACGACACTTGAAGGCATTCAATCTGACAATGGCCGCGGTGATCGTGATAGGTGTATTTTTTGTCCTCTGGTCGGGGATAGGCGCATGAGCTTTGACCCACTTTATCTATTTGTACTGGTTGGTCTGGCTTCGCCAGGTCCGAATATCGTCATGCTACTCGCGTCCGGTGCGCGGTTCGGGTTTCGGAGAACTTTGCCGCATGTAATCGGAATAGCGTTGGGTGTTGCAGTGACGGCAGGTTTGACTGGGCTGGGCCTTGGCGCGCTGATACTTCGATATCCGACAGTGTCTTTTGGGTTGAAGTTGCTGGCGGCCGGGTGGATATTTTATCTTGGGTATCGCTTGTATAGCTCCCTAAACGTTCCGAAGTCGGAGTCACGCGATAAGCCGTTTACGGTATTTGAAGCTGTGTTGTTTCAATGGGTTAACCCGAAGGTCTGGGCGGTTGCGATGGCTGCGGCGGCGGGCTATGGCCTTGGCCTCCCACCGGCACACGAGGGGTTGCGTTTGGCGCTGACGTTCGGCGGCATCAACCTGTTCGTCTGTCTGTTTTACGCCAACGCGGGAAATTGGTTGGCGAAGTTCTTTGACACACCGGTTTTGTGGCACAGGTTTATGACGGTGATGGCCGCACTGATGGCGCTTTCAGGCCTGGCCATTTTTCTTTAACGTCTGCCACCACGCATCCTGCGCAAGCGCTGTGCGCAAAGGGGTTTGTGTTTGATTTGGAGCGTTCTCGATGTAGTTATGTGCTTCGGTCAGGTTTTCGTCTGATAGGGTGCGCAGGTACGCCAATCCGGCATCAACGGTGAAATCGCGCTGGGTGTATTCAAAGAAATTCGGCTCAAGGTCGGTCCATATAGCCCCATCCCAACCATTTGCTTCGCACCAGTCGGCGACAGTCGCGCAAACCTCGGGCATTCGCCCTACTTGTAGGCCATCAGAATGAACCGCACCGATCAAACTCAATGGCGCGCGTTCGCGGGCGGCTAGATCATCGATGGTGCTCAAAATATCGGATTTGGTGGATTCGACGACGTTGGTTGTGCATTCCACTCCGACCACTGGATCAAGGCAAACCACAAGACCGAGCTTGCGCTTCGGCGAAATCCGACTGAACTCCATGGGAAGACTCGGCCCAGCCTCCATCAGCCAATCACCAGCAACGTGTGGCGCAAGAATTTCGAGATCCCATATCAGAGACCCCCAACCAAGGATCGCAATCCGGCTCATCCGTTGGGTTTTGAGTATTTATGCAAAAGAGAAGCCGCTTTCACGGCCACTTGCATTCTGGTGGCAGGGACATCAACACGGCCTCTGGATTGTGCCCTGTTTGCAGGCCGAACTGGGTGCCGCGATCGTAGACTAGGTTGAATTCGGCGTAGCGGCCCCGTTTTACTAGCTGGATTTCACGGTCGGCGTCGTTCCACGGCTCGTTTACGCGTTTTTCGGTGACGGGTAGGAACGCTTTAAGAAAAGCGCGGCCTACATCTTGGGTGAATGCGAAGTCATTTTCCCAATCGCCCGTGTTGTGGTCATCATAGAAGATGCCGCCAACGCCGCGGGGTTCGTTCCAGTGTTTGATCATGAAATATTCGTCCGCCCACTCTTTGTAGCGCGGGTAGTAGGCAGGATCATGCAGCTCGCAAGCATCGCGAAGACGGGCGTGGAAGAATGCAGTGTCTTCGGGGACTTCGACCATCGGATTCAGGTCAGCGCCGCCGCCAAACCACCAACCGTGTGGGGTCCAGAACATGCGGGTATTCATGTGGACCGCAGGCGTTTTAGGGGATCGCATGTGGGCGACCAGTGAAATGCCAGCGGCCCAGAAACGAGGGTCTTCGGTGATCCCGTCCATGCCGGTGCGGGACTTCATCGAACGCTGTGCGGCCTCGCCCAGAGTGCCGTAAACAGTGGAAATATTGACGCCGACTTTTTCGAATACACGGCCGCCACGCATTACGGACATCTCTCCACCCCCTGCGTCAGAACCGTCGCCGTTATCGCGCTTCGTGGGTTTGCGTTCAAAACGACCAGCGGGCAAATCTGCGTGTG
>CALCGO010000069.1 GCA_937901055.1 uncultured Rhodobacterales bacterium | reverse complement strand
CATCCACGGTCTACGCCCACAGAAATTCCCGCGCACAGGTTATGTGTTCGCGAACGGTGAGCACCGTGTGCCGCTGGTTAATGACGGAACAAACATGGATGACGTAGAAAACTACGTTTCCATCTTTACCGCGATTGACGGCGACAGCATGGAAATCTCGTGGCAGATCATGGTTACAGGTAACCTAGATAACGTCGACTGCGATTACCAAGGTAAATACGCAATGTCGACGAGCTACAACTCCGAAGGCGCGACTGAACTTGCCGGTATGATGGAAGCCGAGATGGACCATGTTGTAGTATTCAACATCGCCCGTATCGAAGCTGCTGTTGCCGCTGGTAAGTACGAGATCCACAACGGCGTGAAAGTTTTGGATGGTCGTAAAGGGTCCGATCTGACCGTTTATGTTCCAATTCCGAACAGCCCACACGGTGTGAACACTGCACCAGACGGCAAATACGTTATGGTTAACGGTAAACTTTCCCCGACTGTTTCGGTGATTGAATGGGACAAACTCGAAGCTGTTTTTGACGGCGCAGAGCCACGTTCTTGTATCGTAGCTGAACCTGAACTGGGTCTTGGTCCTCTCCATACCGCATTTGACGGCCAAGGGCATGCGTTCACAACGTTGTTCCTCGACAGCCAAATGGTGAAATGGGACATCGACAAAGCTATTCGCCTATATAACGGTGAAGATGTTGATCCGATCATGACGAAAACTGACGTTATGTATCAGCCAGGCCACAACCATACTTCGATGGGTGAAACCAAAGAAGCCGATGGTAAATGGCTAATCTCGCTAAACAAGTTCTCGAAAGACCGTTACTTGAACGTTGGTCCTTTGAAACCTGAAAGCGAGCAGCTGATCGACATCACACAAGATGTGCCTGAAGTGGTTCATGACAGCCCGACATTCGCCGAGCCGCATGACTGTATCATCGTACGTCGTGATATCGTGAACCCTGACAGCATCTGGGAACGTGACAACCCAATGTGGGATGATGCACGCGCGCAGGCTGAAGCTGACGGTGTTGTGCTGGAAGATGGCCATGACGAAGTTATCCGTGACGGCAACAAAGTGCGTGTTTACATGTACTCTGCGGCACCAACATTCTCGATGGAAGAGTTCACCGTTAAACAGGGTGACGAGGTTACAGTTTACGTGACCAACATCGACGATGTGGATGACCTTACGCACGGGTTCTCGCTTGGCAATCACGGTGTGTGTATGGAAGTCGGACCGCAGGCGACTGCGTCGATTACATTCATCGCCGGTCGTCCGGGTGTTCACTGGTACTATTGCCAATGGTTCTGTCACGCCCTCCACATGGAGATGCGCGGCCGGATGTTGGTTGAGCCTGCATAAGGATAAGTTTCAATGATGCTTCGTCTGTTCCTGCTAATTGTTTTGTTGTTTCCGGTTTCCCCTTCCGGCGCGAGTGAAACAGTTGTGCCTGCAACAGACGGGGCACTTATCGAGGCTTTGGAAACTGCACAGGCGGGGGATATCCTCCGCCTGTCGCAAGGTACATACTATGGACCGATTATAATTGACGTGCCACTAACCCTGATCGGTGACGGGGTTGTAATAGACGGTCGTGAAATTGGGTCCACGATT
This sequence comes from uncultured Rhodobacterales bacterium, assembly GCA_937901055.1. GTDB lineage: Bacteria > Pseudomonadota > Alphaproteobacteria > Rhodobacterales > Rhodobacteraceae > NORP23. Next base: position 8,854 of record CALCGO010000069.1, on the reverse strand, counting down.
ACGGTTACTGTGCCGGATGTAACCATTGAGGGGCTGACAATAATTGGTTCAGGCTCAGGTGGTGACGGACTGGATGCCGGTATCACGCTGACCAAACGCGCTAACCGTGCAGTAATACGAGGCAATACGTTACTTGGTAATTTGATCGGGATTGACGTGCACGGCGCGAAGGACTCGTTGGTAGAGCGAAATATCATCGTCGGGCGGCAGGACGCACGTATGAATGACCGCGGCAACGGGATCTATATATGGAACGCGCCAGGCACACGCGTAGTCGGTAATGACGTGCGATATGGCCGCGACGGGGTGTTTGTGAACACTTCAAAAAACAACGAATTTATCGGCAACCGCTTTCGCGACTTGCGGTTTGCCGTGCACTATATGTATGCGAATAACTCAGTCGTTTCTGGGAATACGTCGGAGGGAAACCATCTGGGTTTCGCCATCATGTATTCCGATAACGTACGGATCGAAGGGAACCTTTCGGACGGGGATCGTGATCACGGGATCATGATGAACTACACCAACAAAAGCGAAATAGTTGACAATACCATTCGACAAGTCCGTGATAAATGCGTGTTCATCTACAACGCGCACAAGAACACTTTCGCAGGAAATCGGTTTGAGGGGTGCGGAATAGGCATTCACTTCACCGCGGGCTCCGAACGCAATGAAATGTCAGGCAATGCCTTCGTCGGCAATCGCACACAAGTTAAATACGTGGGCTCAAAGTGGGTGGATTGGAGCGTAGACGACAACGGCAACTACTGGTCTGACCACGCCGCGTTCGATCTGAATGGTGACGGTATCGCCGACAGCGCCTACCGCCCCAACGATATTATGGACCACGTGCTGTGGACCCAACCTGCGGCCAAAGCACTGCTCGGATCTCCGGCTGTGCAGCTTATTCGTTGGTCACAATCTGCGTTCCCCGCGACTTTGCCCGGCGGCGTTATAGACCGCGCACCGCTGATGCAGCCCGTGCGCCCCGAAATTCCTGTCTGGAAAGAAATCCAATGACAACTTTGATAATTGAAAATGTTTGCAAGCAATACGGTAAACTGGAAACCGTGCGCGGTGTCAGTCTGCAAATGGAAGCTGGCGAACGCGTAGCACTTCTTGGCCACAACGGTGCTGGAAAAACAACGCTGATGCGCATGATATTGGGTCTGACACCGACCACATCCGGAAGAATATCGGTGCTTGACGCCACGCCAGGCTCGCGTTCGGCGCGTACTTCGATCGGTTTCTTGCCTGAAAGCGTAGCATTCCACGGGGCGTTAACTGGGCGCGAGCAATTGCATCACTTTGCCCGACTTAAGTCCGCAACGATGCGGCGTGCCGACGATCTGTTGGACCGTGTCGGTTTAAGTGATGCCGCTGATCGTAAAATCCGGACATATTCCAAAGGTATGCGCCAACGTATCGGTTTGGCTCAGGCGTTGTTGGGCCATCCGAAGCTGGCACTGCTGGATGAGCCGACATCAGGCCTCGATCCTATCTCACGTCATGAGTTTTATGATATTGTCGAAGAGCTGTCAGTCTCCGGCACCGCCGTGCTGCTATCCTCCCATGCATTGACGGAGCTTGAAACCCGCACCGACCGGATCGCCATTATGAGCAAGGGGAAGCTATTGGCCGACAACAGCCTCGCCGATCTTCGCCACACCGCGCGCTTGCCAATTCAGGTGCATGTCACAACGTCCGAAGCAGACGCTGACCGCATCGCCACCGAGCTTGGCGGAGAACGTGTAAATGATCGTTCCATAACATTAACCTGTCAGCAGGATGGCAAAATCGCGATGCTTGATCAGATCACCTCTATGGGCGCTGTGATTAAAGACGTCGATGTTACGCCAGCAAGTCTTGAAGACCTCTACCGCTTTTATTCAATAGCAAAGGGGATCGAGTGATGTCCGTTTTCACTATCGCCAGCCTCGAACTTCTAATTGCACGGCGTAACATGTGGGTTGCGACATCGGTCATATTGATGGCTTTGTTCACCGTTGTCTTAACGCTCGCAGGGGGTGCGCCTACCGGAACGCTGGGGGTTGATCCCTTGACCGTAGCTGTCACATCCATCACCACATTATCTGTCTATCTGATACCGTTGATCGGCCTTCTTCTGTCATTTGATGCCATTGCGGGCGAGGCCGAGCGTGGCACACTAGCGCTCAGCCTTACATATCCGATGTCTCGTGGTGAAATACTGGTGGGTAAATTTTTCGCTCACCTAAGTGTTTTGGGCGTAGCAATTGCTGTGGGTCTTGGCCTGACGGCGATATTAACTATTTGGCAATACGGGATCGCCGACCTGTCATTCCAAGCGCTGCTGAAACTCTTCTTCACGTCGCTCGCGCTTGGCGCAGCATTCTTGGGTATCGGATATCTTGTATCAAGTTTGGTACGTCAAACCGGCGTGGCATCCGGAATTGTTATCATCATCTGGCTGATCTGTGTTGTTCTGTTCGACCTCGGACTGCTTGGTGCGTTGGTTGCTGATGACGGTGGTACATTCACCAAAGAAATATTCCCGTGGATGCTGGTCGCCAATCCGGCTGATGCATTTCGATTGATCAATATGCCGGATGTATCGGTTTCCGAGTTGGCTTCGGGTGTCGGCGCATCGGGCGCAACAGGTCAACTAATATCGTTACTATTGTGGCCCGTGCTCGCTCTATTCCTTGCCTGGATTGCTTTCCGGAGGGTCGAACCATGAAGCCTGCGTTACTCGCAATTTTGCCGCTCGTTTTGTTGATGGGGTGCAAAGATGATGTTGCTAAACTGGCGGCACCTGATCCGCTGATTCTAACCGCAGAAGCTGCAGGTCACTATTGCCAGATGGTGATTTTGGAGCATCAAGGTCCAAAAGCACAAGTTCATTTGGCGGGGTTTCCTGCCCCCTTGTGGTTCAGTCAGGTCCGCGACGGCATTGCGTATCTAAAATCGCCGGAGCAATCTGCTGAAATTATAGTGCTATATGTTAACGATATGGGCAAAGCCGTTAGTTGGCTGGAACCAGGTGCTGACAATTGGATCGATGCCAACGATGCATACTATGTCGTAAATTCAGATGCGATCGGTGGCATGGGTGCACCCGAACTAGCACCATTTTCTGAACTCGCAAAGGCTCAAATATTTATGGAGGAGCATGGTGGCGAAATCATGAGCCTTGCCGAAATTCCCGCCGATCTGGTTTTGGGACCTGTTGACTTCGATACCGCTGCACTGGAGATTTCCGAATGACGACCCGTAGAAGATTTTTAAGTATTGTTGCAGGGGCTGCTGTGGCTCCGGTTATCGGGCTAAGTTCCACAAATAACGTATCACAGTGGCGCGGAATCGCGTTGGGCGCGGATGCACGTATTGTTCTTGACCATCCAAATGCCGACCGGCTGATTGAAATGGCGGTCAGTGAAATTCACCGTCTAGAAAGTATCTTTAGTCTGTATCAAGCCGACAGCCAGATTTCGCGCTTGAATCGCGATGGCCGATTGGTGCAACCAGCCTTTGAAATGATAGAACTTTTATCTATTAGTTCGCGCCTAAATGCCCGCACCGATGGTGCATTCGATCCAACGGTTCAAGCGCTCTGGTCGCTTTATGCCGAAGAATTTACGGCTGGCAATCAACCCGTTGACGAGCGTATTTCGCAAGCTATGGCCGTAACAGGTTGGGGGCATGTAAAATACACGCCGCAAGAAATCTCGTTTGATCGTACCGGTGTGATGATGACATTGAACGGAATCGCGCAGGGGTTTATCGCGGACAAGGTGACCGAACTGCTCCGGCAAAATGGGGTGACGGATGTAATGGTGAACACAGGTGAAATTGCCGCGCTGGGCGTTGCGCCGAACGGGGATGCTTGGGATATCAAACTGAACGGTGACCTTGGTCGCGTATCATTGCACGGTGCGGCTGTAGCAACTTCCGCCCCGTTGGGCACCAGTTTCGATGAGGGTGGGGCAGTCGGTCATATTCTTGACCCGCGGACCGGATATCCGGGCGGTGTCTGGTCGGGTGTGAGTGTAGTGTCAAAATCCGCTGCCGAGGCTGATGGCCTTTCGACAGCATTCTGCCTTATGCCAGAGTCCGAGATATTGGCGGCAAAAGGTGATAGTGACGTCTATTTGCTATGACTTCTGTTTACTCGTGGTCCAGCAGCGTAAGTATCTGGGCACAGTTTTCAACCTGCCCGTTGCAACAATCCTGAAGCATAAAGCCAACAAGTTCGTTCATGGCGGCGATATCAGCTGAATAGTGTATTTCGCGTTTATGGCGGGTCGATTTCAGCAGGCCCGCACGTTTCAATACAGCAAGATGCCCGGATAACGTCGAGGGCACGATATCCAGCCGCTTGGAGATTTCCCCCACGGGTAGGCTATTTGGCTCCTCGCGAACAAGCGTACGGTAGATCGTCATACGAGAATCTTGGGCAAGGGCCGCGAAGGCTTCGATTGCTTTAATTTGGTTCATAATTCGACAATGCCCGAAATATCGAACCTTGACAAGATCGGATGGGCGGGATAGTTAAATTGACACTTCGGCAGATACCGTATTGTTGCTGTTCCCAACTTGCGAAGCCGTCAACGCGGATCCTACACGGCGATGAGAGCAGATTTGACCGACACGACTAAATCAATTCCGGACCAGATAATGAGTGCCCCCACTCTGGGTGAAGTGCGCGCTGCTGCGTCCTCGTTGGATGGTATCATCACGAAGACTCCGTTGTTGGAAAACGTCGAGGTTAACGCCAACCTGTCCGGTCGCCTTTTAATCAAGAACGAGGCGATGCAGCGAACGGGTGCGTTCAAGTTTCGCGGCGCTTACAATCGCATTAGCCAGATGGATTCGGCACAGAAGGCACGAGGGGTTATTACCTATTCGTCGGGCAATCACGCTCAAGGCATTGCATTGGCGGCGAAGTTATTGCGCACATCGGCACTGATTGTCATGCCGAGCGATGTCCCGCAGGCAAAGATGGATCAGACGCGCGCGCTTGGTGCAGAAATAACCACCTACGAACGGTGCGCTGAATCCAGCGATGATGTCGTCAACCGCCTTCAAGCTGAGACCAACCGCATAATTGTTCCCCCTAGCGAAGATCGCCGTATTCTGGCTGGCGGTGGAACGGTCCCCCTTGAGGTTTTTCAACAGTCGGATGTCCCGATTGACGCGATTCTTGTTCCTTGTGGTGGAGGAGGGTTAACCGCTGCCACCGCCATTGTGATGAACGAATTGTCACCAGTCACGCAGGTGTTCGGGGTGGAGCCTGAACTATTCGATGATACTCGCAGATCGCTTGCGACGGGCAAGCGAGTGGCAAATCCCGAGGGGCAAACGACAATTTGCGACGCGATCATGACGCCAATTCCAAATGCTCTGACATTCTCGATCAACAAAGACCTGCTCTCTGGAGTGTTGATTGTTACCGACGAGGAAGTGCGAAACGCGATGAGGTTTGCGTTTGATCGCTACAAAATCATCGTCGAACCGGGCGGAGCGGTGGGCCTTGCTGCGGTTCTAAGTGGGAAGATTGCCATTGAGAATAAAACAATCGTTGTGGTTATCACAGGCGGGAATGTGGGCGCGACAACGTTTGCCGATATCCTGACAACAACAAATACTAGTACGTGAAGAGGGAACACTACATGCAACGCAGATTATTTGCCGAATGGTTGGGCACGCTATTTTTATTGGCGACTGTTGTTGGCTCGGGCATCATGGCCGAAAACCTAGCTGGTGGGAATGTCGCCATCGCGTTGCTTGGCAACACTATCCCAACAGGTGCAATTCTCGTGGTGTTGATCTTGGTGTTCGGTCCGATTTCGGGCGCGCATTTCAACCCCGCCGTTACGCTGGCATTTTTCATCCGTAAAGAAATATCGGCCCACGAAGGCGCGTTGTTTGTTGCGGTCCAAATTGCCGGCGGTATCGCTGGCGTGTTCATCGCCCATCTGATGTTTGAAAATCCCCTGATTGATCCGTCAACCCACGCCCGTACGGGCGTAAGCCAGTGGATCAGCGAATTCGTAGCAACCTTCGGATTGTTGGCCACCATCTTGGGCCTCGTCAAAGCCCGCCCAGAAGCTATCCCCTACGCAGTCGGATTATATATCACCGCTGCCTACTGGTTCACCTCCTCGACGTCATTCGCCAATCCCGCGGTAACAATCGCGCGTGGATTTTCCGATACCTTCGCGGGAATTGACCCGTCGCACGTGGCGGCTTTTATTGTGGTGCAACTGCTGGCAGCCGTTGCTGCGACGCTAACCTTCAAATGGTTGCTGGCAGAATGACGGGCACAACCAACTTTGACGAAAAGATTAACCGGCGAGAGGTTCCAGCGCTGAAAACCCATAAAATGGTTTTAGGTGAGGGCGGGGTCAGTCTATTTGCAGCCGGTGTTGCCGACATGGATTTCAGAGCCCCACCAGCGGTTATGGCTGCCATGCAAGAACGGCTCGATCATGGAGTATTCGGATACGAGACGGTGCCGGATGGCCTGATGCCTGCGCTTACCGATTGGTTGAGAAACCGGCATGAGTGGAGCGTCGAGGCGTCCCACATACTGCGTGCGCCGAACGTGCTGAACATTCTGGCGATCGCGGCTTCGCTGTTTACCGAGCCTGGGGATGGCGTGATAGTGCAGCCCCCTGTGTTTTTCGATTTCTACGACATCCTAAACGAAAATAGTCGCCGCTTGGTCTCAAACCCTTTGATTTTGAGAGACGGTCGTTACTCGATGGACTTTGACGGGTTGGAGAAGTTGGCCGCCGATCCGAAAATCAAGATGCTTTTCCTTTGCAACCCACACAACCCCGTTGGGCGCGTTTGGAGCAAAACTGAGCTTCAACAATTAGGTGATATCTGTGCGGCAAACAATGTGCTGGTGGTTTCGGACGAAATCCACGGCGACATTACATTTGACAGCCGCCGCTACACGCCATTTGCAGCTCTTGGTCCCAAATACGCACAGAATTCCATAACATGCCTCTCTCCGGCAAAAAGCTTCAACATTGCGGCTTGCTGTTCGGCGTTTACGGTGATTATTGACGATGCTCGCCGCAAGGCATTTCAGGTCGAAAACAGCCGTTTAACCGTGAACAAAAACAATGCATTTGCCAGTGTCGCCATGGAGGCGGCCTACACGAAGTGCGGTGCTTGGCTGGAAGATGTACTTCTTTATTTAGAAGACAACCTGTCACTGGTTCGCACGCATCTAAACGCGATTCCGCAGGTCAAATTGATCGAACCTGAAGGAACATTCTTATTGTGGCTCGACTTTCGCGATCTCGGGTTTTCCCCTGAAGAACTAACCGCCTTCTTGCGCCAAGGCGCAGGGTGGGCTGTAACACGCGGGCAAGCATTTGGTGTTGAGGGCGAAGGCTTCGCCCGCCTCAACATTGCCTGCACCCGTGCCGATCTAGAATTAGCGATGCGACGGTTGTCAACGGCCGTCGAACAAATAACCCCTATATCTTAACCAAGGAGTATCTCTATGACCAAAGTAACCGTTTATGACCCTGCAATGTGTTGTTCTACTGGAATTTGCGGTGCAGAAGTTGACCAAAATCTCGTGAACTTTGCCGCTGACCTTGATTGGTTGAAAAGCAATGGCGTTGAGGTTACGCGTATTAACCTGTCACAAGAACCGACGAAGTTTGCCGAAAATGACGTGGTTAAAGGTGTCTTGGAAAGCTCGGGTGTCGAGGGGCTGCCTGTCGTTATTATTGGTGACCAGATGCACTCGTTCGGGCGTTATCCGGCGCGGGGCGAGTTGGCTGAGATGGCCGATATAACCTTTGCGGCACGGCCTAAATCCGAAAGTAGTGGTTGCTGCGGCGGTAGCGACGAGGCGAAAGAAGCGTCCTCTGGCTGTTGCTGATACTCCCACTAAACCTCTGAAAAAAAGTGACCGATACAATGTTCAAAGATCTACCAAAATTCGTTTTCTTCACCGGCAAAGGCGGCGTTGGCAAAACGTCTCTTGCGTGTGCAACCACGCTTAATCTTGCGGGCAACGGCAAGAAGGTTTTGCTTGTCAGCACCGATCCGGCGTCGAACGTCGGTCAGGTCTTTGAGACGGAAATCGGCAACAAAATTACGCCGATCAATAACGTCACCAACCTCGATGCAATCGAAATCAATCCCGAAGAGGCAGCATCGGATTATCGTGAACGCATAGTCGGGCCAATGCGTGGTATCTTGCCAGAGGACGCGTTGCGAAGCATCGAGGAGCAACTCTCGGGTGCTTGTACAATCGAAATTGCCGCGTTTGACGAATTCACTGCGCTGCTGACCGATGATGAACTCGTCGATCGCTATGACCATGTGGTGTTCGACACAGCCCCAACGGGTCACACTATTCGTATGTTGAAACTACCTGGCGCATGGTCCGGTTTCCTAGAGGAAGGCAAAGGTGACGCATCTTGTCTTGGCCCGCTCGCTGGGCTGGAGAAGCAGCGGGACCGATATGCAGCTGCCGTTGATCGGTTGTCTGATGCGGCGACAACACGCCTCGTTCTTGTTGCACGCCCGAGAAGCTCGGCGTTAACCGAGGTAGCGCGAACATCTATCGAACTAGCCGTCATTGGCATCAAGAACCAACAACTCGCGATTAACGGCATGATGCCGTCGGAAACTTGCGGCGATCCATTGGCATCTGCATTGCTAAAACGCGACATGGATGCACTGGACGGTATGACGCCCGAAGTCGCCGCCTTGCCGCGTGCGGTATTTGCGCTGCGTTCCGAAAACCTTGTTGGTCTAGCCGCGTTAAAGCGGTTCGCGTCGAATGCGCCTGATACGTTCGAGGCGGCACAAATTGGCACGACGCCCCAACCAGACTTCC
>CALCGO010000068.1 GCA_937901055.1 uncultured Rhodobacterales bacterium | reverse complement strand
TGGGCGGATTTACAACATTTTCCGCCTATTCGCTCGACGCGCTTTACTTGTTGGAGCGCGGGCGTTATGCGAGCGCCAGCGTATACATGGGCGGATCAGTCGTTCTGGCCATCGGTGCGCTATTCCTTGGAATGACAATCGCACGGAGCCTGACATGAGTGGCGTACATATTCGCGAAGTAGATGCAGACGGTGATGACCAACGCCTTGATCGCTGGTTTAGACGTGTGTACCCGCATGTTTCGCAAGGGCGGATCGAAAAGATGTGCCGCAAGGGTGAAATCCGTGTTGAAGGCGGGCGTGTTAAGGCGTCCACTCGTTTGGTCGAGGGCCAGTCTGTACGTATCCCACCACTGCCCACACCGGACGAAGCTGCCAAACAACGCGCCGAGCGCGTGCATGTTTCTGATGCCGATGCGCGGATGATTCAGGATTGTGTGATTTACAAGGACGACGACATTATTGTGCTGAACAAACCTGCGGGTTTGGCGGTGCAGGGCGGTACAAATACGACGCGCCACGTGGATGGTATGCTGGAAGCGTTGCGTTATGATCTGGAAGCCAAGCCGAAGTTGGTGCACCGGTTAGACAAAGACACGTCCGGCATTTTGCTGTTGGCACGAAACGGGCAGGCGGCCAAAGGGTTGACCATGGCGTTCCGCAATAAGTTCACGCAGAAGATTTACTGGGCCTTGGTGGCTGGACACCCCGATCAAATGGTTGGAACAATTCGCTTTGGTTTGGTGAAGCAGGCAGGCCACGGCCCGCATGGTGCCGGCGAAAAGATGATTTGCATTCCTCCGCGCGAAATTGACGAAACGCCGGGCGCCAAACGTGCGACAACGGATTTCGTGGTTATCGAAACGGTTGGCAAGCGCGCAACGTGGCTAGGCCTTTCGCCTATTACGGGCCGTACGCACCAGCTTCGTGCCCATCTGGCTGAACTGGGTGTTCCGATTACAGGCGACGGAAAATACGGTGGTTCCTCGCAAGTGAATGAGGGTGAAGGTTGGGGTTCACAACTTGGTGGCGTGATTTCAAAGAAGATGCACCTTCACGCACGTTCGATCAAATTCAAGCACCCGCGCACTGGCAAAGAGCTGTTCTTCGAGGCCGATCTGCCGGAGCATATGCAGCGTACTTGGGATTTCTTTAACTGGAACCTGAAGTGGGCGCCAAAAGATCCATTCGCGATTCACGAATGAGCCCCCTTCGCCTCGTAGTCTTCGATATGGATGGAACCCTGATCGACAGTCAGGATGTTATCATCGAGGCTATGGGACGTGCATTTTCACGAATTGGCATGCCAGCACCAAGCGCTGCGCAAACGCGATCAATCATCGGATTGTCGCTGGATAAAGCCGTATCAACAATCGCGCCAAGCCTATCGCCAGCCGAAGTCACTGCTGGCGTGGACGCCTATCGCGAAAGCTTTATCGAAATGCGTGCTGAAACCGGTGCCGAAGCGGCGGCCCCGATGTATCCCGGCGCAATGGATGCGTTGGAGCGTCTACACCAACAAGACGCAACGTTGATGGGCGTCGCGACGGGCAAGGCACGACGCGGGTTGGATCATGCGTATGCCTCGCATGGGATCGGGCATTTTTTCGTAACGCACCAAACGGCGGACGGGCATCCATCCAAGCCGCATCCATCAATGCTGTTCCAAGCGCTCAACGACACGGGCGTCGATGCCGAGCGCGCCGTTATGATTGGCGATACGGAATTCGATATTGCGATGGGTAAAGCGGCGGGGTTTGCAACAATCGCGGTTAGTTGGGGGTATCATTCGCTCGATCGTATTAAGGCGGCTGCACCGGATTATATCATTGATGGCTATGCGGAACTGGATGCGACGCTAGAAAACATTTGGCAGGCGGGATCATGAATACAGCCCTTCAGAAACGTTTTTGGAAAGAAGTCACCGTGCGCCCCGAGACATCGGGATACGGGATATTTCTGGACGACAAGCAGTTGAAGACGCCGCTTAAAGCATCAATGCTGGCACCGACTATGGCCGTTGCCAAAGGGATTGCAGCTGAATGGGATGCGGTTGAAGAAAAGATAAACCCGCTCGAGATGCATCTGACGCGCTGTGCGAATGCAACGCTCGACAAAGTTGTCATCGACCACAGCGCGGTTGCTGAAATGCTGGCCGAATATGGCGCAACTGATCTCGTGTGTTACCGGGCGGATGGCCCGACGGAACTGGTAGATCGACAAGCCACGGCGTGGAACCCAATGCTTGAGTGGCTGTCACAGAAATACGATGTGACCCTGATTTCGACCGCCGGGATTATGCATGTACCCCAACCAAGTGATGGTCAAACCAAGTTGCGCGCCGTTGTGTCGGCGTTTGATCCATGGCGCTTAACCGCGTTACATGACCTTGTAACCATATCCGGGTCGCTCGTTTTGGGGCTGGCTGTAGCCACCAAACACCTTAGTGCCGAGGCAGTTTGGCCCCTGTCACGCATTGATGAGACATGGCAAGAGGAGCAGTGGGGCATTGACGAAGCAGCGAATACTGCGGCCGAGGTCAAACGATCCGATTTCTTGAAAGCTGCAAAACTTATGGATTTGCTCGATCAGGCCTAAGCAAATGAATCGGCGTAGAGCCGAGATCCATTTTGCGAGGGTTTTAGCGGAAAAATTCGCACGTTATCAGAACTTTTTTCCAAAACCCGCAAATGCATTTCGAATCGTGATGCGACGTATCATGCGGACTGTGGCATTCATTGGGTCGCAATTGCTGACCTAATAGGTTGTGAATGTCCGACCGACAGATTGCAGGAAACGGTCAAGTCGCCCGCCGCTTGCATACCCCCATGCACACAGCATTAAGTGGTGAGTATTTGCCTGTGAAATCAGCAATTTCGGTATGCGAAATCCTCGTAATTATAACAATTTCGCGTTGAATTTCCATAAGGGGCAGGGATGGTGACCTATGTGTGCGTTTTGCAACTCTCTTGACCAAACGCTCGAGAATTGTTCAAACTGTACGTGTTGCGGTCAAATTCGGCCGCGCAATAGAATCGCTCCGGTCATTAAGATCGGTTCAAGCCCGGAACAATTTCGGGCAATTCACCAGGAAGAGGTAAATATGAAAAAGACTGTACTTTTCGGCGCAATTGCAGCCGTAGGTCTTACAGCAGGCATGGCATCCGCCGGCACGCTGGATGACGTTAAAGCAAAAGGCGAGCTAGCATGTGGTGTTTCCACAGGTTCCCCTGGCTTCTCGTTCCCAGATGCGAACGGTCGTTGGCAGGGTTTTGACGTTGGTTTCTGTCGCGCTCTTGCGGGCGCTGTACTGGGCGACGGCGACGCTGTTAAATTCGTTCCACTTAGCTCCAAAACACGTTTTGCTGCTTTGGCTTCGGGCGAAATTGATGTGCTTTCCCGTAACACAACTTGGACGTTCTCCCGTGACGTTGACTTGAAGCAAACATTCCTAGGCGTTGACTATTATGACGGCCAGGGCTTCATGGTAAAAACTGAATTGGGTGTATCGTCTCTTCTTGAAATGGACGGCGCAACGATTTGTATTCAGACTGGTACAACAACCGAGCTGAACTTGGCTGATTATTTCCGCACAAACGGAATGACATATGAGCCAGTGCCAATCGAAAGCAACTCGGAAGCACAGCAACAGTACATCGCTGGTGCGTGTGATTCGTATACTACTGACCGTTCGGCTTTGGCTGGCACGCGTATGGCGATGGAAGTTCCAAGCGACCACATGCTGCTTCCAGAGATCATTTCGAAAGAGCCACTAGGTCCGCTCGTACGTCACGGCGACGACAACTGGGCTGACATCGGCCGTTGGACTCTGAACGCTTTGATCACAGCTGAAGAGCTGGGCGTAACACAGGCAAACGTTGTTGAAATGTCTCAAGGTACCAAAAACACGGAAATCAACCGTATGCTTGGCTCCGAAGGTTCGTTGGCTGCAATGCTTGGTCTAGAATCTAACTGGGCTGTGAATGCCATTTTGGCTGGCGGTAACTACGGCGAGATCTTCTCCAACAATGTCGGTGAGAACTCTCCAATCGGTCTATCGCGTGGTGTTAACGCACTATGGACAGACGGCGGCCTTATTTACTCGGCACCGTTCCGTTGATCTGATCAACACTTTTTGGGGCGCACCACACGGTGCGCCCCATCTTTTATTATCCAACAGTTTTTTTAGTTGAAGTCAGCGGGCAGAGGGGGACAAACCACCTCGCACAATTCGCGGCTCGACTTTTCAATAGGAGGGGGGCGCCATGTCTATGGCAGACTACACAGCACCTAAAAAGGCGTTCCGCCTTAGTATGCTGATTTACGACACCCGATACCGTTCCATAACTATTCAGGTTATCGCGCTCGTCGCATTGGCACTCGTCGCCGCTTGGCTGGTTAGCAATACGCTTAACAACCTTGAAGCGCTCGACAAAGAGCTTGGTTTCGGGTTTCTAGCGGAGCCATCGAATTACGACATTAATCAGCGTCTTATCGAATACGATTCCCGCAGCAGTCACTGGAGTGCCGCGGTTGTTGGTATTCTAAATACACTGCTGGTGGCCGTTATGGGGTGCATATTGGCAACAATTATCGGCGTTACGGCCGGTGTTGCGCGCCTATCCCACAATTGGATCATCGCGCGTCTTATGACTATCTACATTGAAACTTTCCGCAACATTCCCGTGTTGCTTTGGATCGTGTTGATTATGGCGGTCGTTATCGAGACATTACCGGTTCCGCGCTCCTTTAAGGGCGAAGATGCGGTTTCGCAGATGTTATTCGGCGATGCGGTAGCAATCACGAACCGTGGTGTGTATTTCCCGAAACCGTTGTTCAACGACGGTTCCATGATTGTTGTAGCCACGTTCATCCTGTCGATAATCGGAATATTTGTATTTGGGCGCTGGGCCAAAAAACGGCAAGCATCAACCGGTGAAATCCTGCCAACGGGTTGGATCAAAACTGCTATATTCTTTATCCCGGCAATCCTCATGTTCTTCATCATGGGAATGCCAATTGGCTTGGAGTACCCTGTGTTCAAGGGCTTCAACTTCAAAGGCGGTTACCAGATGCGGAACTCGTTGATCGCATTATGGTTGGCCCTCTCGTTCTACACCGGCGCGTTTATCGCCGAGGCAGTTCGTGCAGGTATTCAAGCCGTTTCCAAAGGTCAATCCGAAGCTGCTGCGGCACTGGGCCTTCGCCCAAAACGCATCATGAGTCTGGTGGTTCTGCCGCAAGCGTTACGCGTCATTATTCCGCCACTGATTTCGCAGTACCTGAACCTGACGAAGAACTCGTCGCTGGCGATTGTGGTTGGTTATATGGATATCACGGCAACGCTGGGTGGCATCACGCTGAACCAGACTGGCCGCGAGATGGAGTCTTTGCTGCTGCTTATGGGTATGTATCTTAGCATCTCGATTTCTGTATCCATTCTTATGAACTGGTACAATGAATCTATTAAAATGAGGGAGCGGTGAG